>DATBZX010000206.1:0-8950 GCA_036512955.1 Terriglobales bacterium | reverse complement strand
CCAAGCACAGGTGCAATAGTCCCCTGAGTCGCGCGCAACGCGCCAAACGTGCCCAGCCCGAAGGCCAGCACGCCTTGTCCAACGTCAAAGTAGGTGATCGCCTTCCGCTGCAAGAATCCGCGGACCCCAATGCTGGCGCCGTAGATCGCCAGCAGTGCCAGGCACAGCGCGGTAAGCGTGCCCGCAGCCGTAGCGTGATAGCCCTCCGGCACCACCTTGGACGACGTCATCACGTCCACCAGTTGCCAGATCGCGAAATCCGCCGCCAGCGCTGGCAGCACCCGTTGACTGAGCCGGTGCCCCATGCAGGCAGACAATTCGCTGGCCAGCGCTATTGCCAACAGTGAGGAAGCCAGCGGCACCAGTTCACGCGTCGCGAACAGCAACCCCACAGCAGTCAAGACCGACGCCACCGTCGCCACCCACGGCACCAACTCCATGTCGCGGCGTGCGGCCAGTGCTAATGTGAGCACGACATAAGCCACCAGCACCACTCCCGTGAACGCCGGCGCCAGCACCTGGAAGCGCACCGTCGACTCCCACAGCAGCGGCGCAAGAATCATGGCCGACGTGATCGCATAGGTGACGCTGGCGAAGCGATTAGCGGCATCCGTTCGCACCGCCCAGACCATCCACATCGCCGCGTACACGATCGCGACCAGCAGCACCGGCAACTTCGGCACCGCGCCCGACTCGGCGATCGCACGTAACAGATACGCTCCGGCGATTCCCAGCACCGCCTTGCCGACTACCGTAACCACTCCAGCCGGCGTTTCGACCGCAGGAAACTCTTTCCGCGTCTTGGGAGGCATGGGCCTGAGCAGCGGCGGAATCAGAACCTCAGGAGCCGACGGTGCCAGTTGCTCTGCCTGTACTTCCACCGTCGCAACCGCGGATTCTGTGGTGTTCGCCGTTACCGCGTGGCCTTCCAGCGCGGCAACACGCTGCTCCAACTCCCGCACGCGCTGGTTCAGTTGTTCGATCACCAACGCGACATTATCGACCGTTTCGATCATGCGCCACCCCGCATCTTGTCGGCATAAAGCGCCCATCCGGCAGCGCTTTTCCGGGCTGGTTGCGTACTACATCACGGTCTGCCACCACCTTCAGTGACAGCAATCACAAAGCCATGTTTACGCCATCACGGGTGCCGGGCATCGGACTTCTCCCGATGGGAATCCCCGATTTTAGAGGTATGCCGGAATCGAGCCGCGCAGCGGCGATATTTGTGTTAGCCGCGGGCGTGAGCCCGCGGTCAAGTGCAAGAATTTGGAATAGAGCCGGCGTCAGCCGGCGGCACAGCTCCGTCCATCGGCCCGAGCCCTCGCAATGTGTTGATTGGTCGGTTCCGCAGCGCGCTAGTTGAAACCCGAACCGCGGTATAATCCAGCCCACCGATGCCACTCATCGCGGGCTCCCGACTCGATTCGTATGAGATCATCGCGCCCCTGGGTGCCGGTGGAATGGGCGAAGTCTATCGCGCCCGCGACGCCACGCTGAAACGCGACGTGGCCATCAAGGTGCTTCCCGAATACTGGTCGCGCGATCCCGAGCGTCTTCGCCGCTTTGAGCAGGAAGCCCAGTCCACTGCTGCCCTGAATCATCCCAATATCGTTTCGATCTTTCACGTCGGCCAGTACGACGGATCGCCATACATCGTGACCGAGTTACTCAACTCACCGACGATGGCGAAGCGAAATCGGTCTTTGACACTTTGCTCACTGATGGATCAAGAGTCTACTTCAATGAAGGCAGCAGCGGGGCTCTCAGGATTGCGCAGGTCGCGGTTACAGGTGGCTCTACAGCCATCATTCCTACCAGATTCGTGATTCCGCATATCGTCGGCCTGACGCATGAAGGCTCATCGCTCCTGGCATTGGTAGGACCGGCCAGCGTGCCTACGCTTCCCTTATGGACGATCCGTTACCCACGGGAGAACCGCGCCGTCTTGGCGGTATCGAAGCTGCCGACGCAGGCTTTGTATCGGACGGCCGCATTCTCTTCTCCCTTGCGAAAGACCTCTACATCGTCGAAAAAGATGGCTCCAATGCTCGCAAACTGGTCAGTGCAGATGGACCGATTGGGGAGCCGAACATTTCTCCAGACAGCAAGCATCTGGTGTTCACGGTCTATTTGCCATCGGCCAATTCCATTGTGGCGTCCAATATGGACGGTTCAGGCCAGCGTGTGGTCGTGAGTAGTAGCGAAGGAAAGCGTGTGTGCTGCGCCCAATGGACCCCGGACGGGAGGTACATCACCTTTGAGGATCGCAATCAAGGCCGGCCGGACCTTTGGGTAGCACAGTGGCAAACCGGATTTTTCCAACGCGTCCACCCGCACGTTCAACTCACGAATGGACCGCTGTTCTACAAGGGGCCGGCTCCCAGCCGAGATGGAAAACAAATCTTCGCTATTGGTATCAAACAGCGCGGTGAGCTGGTCCGCTATGACGTAAATTCCAAGCAGTTCGTTCCTATACTTTCTGGCATCTCGGCCTTCAATCCCACATTCTCCAGAGACGGCAAGTGGGTTGCCTATACCTCGTACCCGGATCACACCCTGTGGCGCAGTCGTAGCGACGGAACCGATCGTTTACAACTCACATTTCCTCCTGCGCGAGTGACGTACCCTTTCATCTCCGCGGATGGGAAGAGGGTTGCGTATGGGACTTCTGACGGTGAGATCTTTGTGATCAGCATGGATGGAGGCCCACCACTGAGACTTCTGGAGAAAGGCTCGTGGGGTGCGAGCTGGTCCCCGGACGGAAACCTGCTGGCTTTCGCCGATTACAACGTACCCCTTCACACCAAGTTCCAGTTCCTCGATCTCCGAACCGGACAGCTTTCCGTTATCCCGGGATCGCAAGACCTCATAGGCGTGCAGTGGATCGCCGAAAACTTGCTGGTCGCAGCATCGCGCGATCGTACCAAGCTCATGGCTTTTGATGTCAGAACGCAGAAATGGTCCGATTTGGTTTCGTTAACGACGCCAGGCGACATCGTCAACTGGGCTCATTCGCCGGATTACAAGTATGTGTACTACACTGCCGGGGGCGCGGAACCAGAGGCGCTGCGCGTGCGGCTGGCCGATCATAAGGTGGAACTGCTCACCAGTCTGAAGGACCTGCCTCGTGCCGCCGGCCCCGACGGGAATACGCAAATCGGCGTTGCTCCTGACGGCTCTGCAGTATTCACCCGCGACATCGGCACCCAGGAAATATACGCGCTCACCGTAAAGTGGCCCTGACTACTCGCAAACATGCCGAATAATCCTGTCCTGGAACCGGTCTCGTAATTGCGATTTGAAAGGGCACGGCTTCAGCCGTGCCATTAGCGCATCGAGGAGAAGTAGGGGCTTTAGCCCCTGAGGGAACGGTGTTCGCCTTACTGAATTACCGGGCTGGTCACGTCCGCCGGTCCCGAGGCGTTGTAGTGGATCTCGCCCGACTCATCGGCGAAGAACCGCCGCTGTCCCGTCGTCCCCACTTGGTCCGGCACGGCTGTAATCGTATAGGAGCGAATCGCGCCGTTAACCTTCTCGCCCGGGGTGTAGGTAAAGGTGTAGCCGCTCTTGCGCCCGCTGGCTAGGTTGGTGTCGATGGTCTGCTCGCCTCCGCTCTGCGAAGTGCCTCCGAGAGAGATGAGGTCGACGGTGAATCCCACGTCAGGATGGCTGCTGGAGTAGATCATCTCCCCCGCGCTGATGGCCTTAATGCTGGCGATGGCCGAGGCTTCGTGCGCCGGAATCTGCGACTTGGTGATCTTCGGAATGGTGAAGGCCGCGATGATCAGGATGATCGTCACCACGATCAGCAACTCGATCAGCGTAAAACCGCGATCGCGATTACGTTTAGAAATCACTGTGAACCTCTTTCGTCACCTCGCGGAGAGCTGCACAGAAATGACGTTAGGAATGCTGTAACGGTATCCGCGAATCAACAGAAAATTATTGAGCAGCTCTCTGCCGATGTCAAAACAGTACCACGGCGGCGGCAGCGGGCACCGGTCGAAAGCGCGATTGAACGGAACCACCTCTGGAAATTGAGTCACTAGGTAAGCGCTAGTTGCTAGTTGCCAATCGCCAGTTACCAGTCACCAGCTACCTCTTCTTCAACACGCCAGCGAGTCGCGCGTAATCTTTAGCCCATTGAGATTGCCCAGCACTGTCACGGCTATCGCCTCCGGCTGGAACATCTCGTTCGCCGTCTGGATCACGTCGTCCAGCGTAACGGCTTGGATGCGGTCGATGATCTCGTCCATTCCCAGGAAGCGATCGTGATACATCTCCTGCCGCGCCAGGTTCGACATGCGCGCCGTTGACGACTCCAGGCTCAGCATCAGGCTGCCTTTCAACTGGTCCTTGGCGCGCTTCAGCTCTTCGGCGGGAATGTGGCTCTGCTTAACGTCGTGAAATTCGTGCATTATGGATTGCACCACTTTTGGTGCAGATTCCCGTGAGGTTCCGGCGTACACCGCCAGGCATCCCGTGTCTTTATAAGGATTCAGTTCCGAGAAAATAGAGTACACCAGGCCCTGTTTCTCGCGCACGTTCTGGAACAGCCGCGAACTCATCCCGCCGCCCAGCAGCGTATTGAGCACATAGGCCACGAAGCGGCGTTCGTGATTGATGCGGTACGAGGGCACCCCCACGCAGATTTGCACTTGCTCCAGCGACTTCTTATTGCGCAGCATGATGCGCGAGTTGGTCTTGGGCGGAGTGTCGTGCAACCCATTCGATCCCCGGGCCAGCGGCCCGAATTCCTTGCTCAACAGCGCTACCAGATGCTCGTGCTCCAGATTCCCTGCCGCCGAGATCACCATGTTTTCTGGCACGAACTTGCTTTGGTAATACTCCCGGACGCCCTCCTGTTCGAACTTGCGCACGGTTTCCTTGGTTCCTAGGATCGGCTTGCCCAAGGGATGTCCTTTGTAGAAATTCTGGGTGAAGATTTCGTGGACCAGGTTGTCCGGGTCGTCCTCGTCCATCTTGATTTCTTCCAGAATCACGCCCCGCTCTTTCACAACATCGTTGCCATCAAAAATCGGATGCAGCACCATATCGCTTAGCAATTCAACGGCTATGGGCAAATGTTCATCTAGAACTTTAATATTGAAGCAGACCGTTTCCTTGCCCGTGAAGGCATCCATATTGCCGCCGATGGAGTCCACCTCGCGTGCAATGTCCTCCGCCGTGCGATGGGTTGTTCCCTTAAACACCATGTGCTCGACGAAATGCGAGATCCCGTTGACCTCCGGTTCCTCGTTGCGCGACCCCGCCTTCAGCCAGATACCCAGCGACACCGAGCGAATGTGGTCCATGCGCTCGGTAATAATGGTGAGCCCGTTGGGCAGGACCTCCCGCTGGATGGTCCGGCCGGTTGCGACCGCTAATGCTTCCGCTGCCATAAGTGCCTGATTTCCTGTATGAATGAAATTTCGAACCTGCAAACCGAACTTCCGCTACAGCCGTCGCTTCCCTGGCCTGGGATAGAATGGATGCGCGCTGAGCAATGCTCCCGAGGCGGATCGGGAAAGACAGGCTTCGAACTAGCCAGCATATTGGATGCATGAACGAACCGCAACAACGCGAACTATTAAGCCTTTCGAATCAACAGCTTGCCGATTTGGTAGAAAGCTTTTCACAAGCTCCCTACCGCCTCCGCCAGTTATTGGACGGACTCTATCGCCAAAGGTGGTCGCGCCTCGATCAGTTCTCCATCCTGCCCTTGACCTTCCGCCAACAGCTCGTTGACGCCCACTACTCCATCGGCCAGCCGATCATCGACAAGCAGTTCACGTCCTCCGACGGAACCGTCCGCTATCTGTTCGCCTTTGCCGACGGCCAATCCATCGAGACTGTCTGGATGCCCGAAGGCGACGGCGGCGAAGCCGGCGACGGCTCCGATTCCGGTGATGAGGAACTCACCTACGCCACTCCCCGGTCCGAGACCGCACCTTCCCTCCAAGACGCAAGTTCCCCCCGAGACTTGTCATCACGAGGTCGCGCAGCGACCGAGGGATCTGCTTTTACTGGCAACGGCCAACCAGCAACTGGCAACTCTTCTCGCACCCGCGCCACCATCTGTGTTTCCAGCCAGGTCGGCTGCGCCGTCGAATGTGCCTTCTGCATGACCGCCCTTCTCGGCCTCCACCGCAACCTCACCGCCGGAGAAATCGTCGGCCAGGTTCTCGCAGTCCTCAACGACCAGCAGGTCGACATCGACCGCGACCGCATCAACCTCGTCTTCATGGGACAAGGCGAGCCCTTCCTCAACTACGACAACTTCATGCAGGCGGTGCGGCTGCTAGTGTCCGAAGTCGGAATCCCCGCCTCGCGCATGACGGTCTCGACCTCGGGCATCGTGCCGCGCATCACTGATTTCGGCGCCGAAGAAGTCCGCCCCAAACTGGCCGTCTCCCTCAACGCCCCTAACGAGACTCTCCGCACCGAAGTCATGCCCATCACCCGCAAGTGGACCATCGAAAAACTTCTCGCGGCCTTGCGGGACTTCCCTCTCCGCAACCGCGAGCGCCTGACCTTCGAGTACGTCCTCCTCGGAGGTCTCAACGACAGCCCCACTCACGCCCGCGAGTTGGTCGAACTCATCCGCGGACTGCGCGCCAAGGTCAACCTCATCGCGCTCAATCCCGGCCCGGAGATTCCCTTCTCCATGCCCGAACCCGAGCGCGTGCTGGCGTTTCAGTCGGTCCTCACCGCAGCGGGCATTCCGGCGTTCATCCGCCGTCCCCGCGGACGCGACATCTACGCCGCCTGCGGCCAGCTAAAACACACCACCGAACTGATACATTTGAGTTAGGAATTCTCGAACAACGTGGTTTGGTAGTGCTGGCCTTCAGAGCCTGCCCGAAGCGCAGTCGAAGGGCCAGCGTTCAGGCGATCTAGGAGACAACGGGGCTTTAGCCCTTGCTTTTACTGACAACTGCCAACTGGCAACTGACAACTCTCTTATGAAACAAGTCCGGGTAGGAATCGTCGGCTTCGGCACCGTAGGACGCGCCACCGCCGACATCATCGTCAAGCACTCCGATCTGATTGAGCGCCGCAGCGGCGTGAAGCTCGTCGTCACCGCGGTCTGTCGCCGCCAGGCCATCAAGCCTGCCGACGTTCCCTCCGGGGCGCGCGCCACCACCGGCTGGAAAGAGCTGCTGACTTCCGACGACGTTGACGTCATCGTCGAGACTATGGGAGGAGTCGAGCATTCTCTGCAACTCCTTCGCGGAGCGCTCGAGCACGGCAAGCCCGTCGTCACCGCCAACAAGAAGCTGCTGGCCGAGCACGGAGACGAACTCTTCGCTCTCGCCGTTTCCCGCAACCTGCCCATCGGCTTCGAGGCCAGCGTTGCCGGAGGCATTCCGATCCTGCGCGTCATCCAGGAATCCACCGCCGGAGACCGTCTGCGCGCCCTGCACGGCATCCTCAACGGCACCTCCAATTACATCCTCACCCAGATGGAGAACCGCGGCATCGACTTCGACGAAGCCTTGAGCGAGGCGCAGAAGGCCGGTTACGCCGAAGCCGATCCCACCTTCGACATCGACGGTCAGGACGCGCGCGACAAGCTCTGCATCCTCGCCCGCATGGCTTTTGGCGGACGCCTCGCCATCGAGCGCATTCCCACTCACGGCATTCGCCAGATTCGCGCCGTGGATATTCGTTCCGCGCAGCGCCTGAAGCGCACCATTCGGCTGGTTGCCTCCGCCGAGCAGACCGACAACGGACTCGATGTTTCCGTGCGTCCCTGGCTGGTCGATCGCCGCTCCATGCTGGCCAAGGTTGAGGATGTGAACAACGCTGTCTTCCTGATTGGCGACCGTCTCGGCACGCAGATGTTCTACGGACGCGGCGCAGGCGGCGACGCAACTGGCGCGGCCGTGGTTTCCGACTTGGTAGAGATTGCCCGCGACCTCGCTGCCGGACGCCTAAGCGGCAAGAACGTAGTTGGCTTCCTCGAGTCGCGCGAGCTGGAGATCGCTCCCGAGCCCAAACCCGCAGGCTGGTATCTGCGCCTGACGGTCAACGACGAACGCGGCATCATCGCCCGCGTCGCCGAGATCCTCTCCCGCGAAGGCATGAACATCGACTCCGTGCAGCAGGAACCGCACTCGCCCAAAACGCGTCTGTCGCTGTTCTTTACGGTAGAACCAGTCTCCGAACCCAAAGTCCGCAGCGCGATAGAGAAGATCAACGCTTTCGAGTTCATGGTTGAACCAGTGCTGCTGCTGCGGATTGAGTAGCCGCGAGCGACTAGCAACTAGCAATTAGCGACTCCGGTAACTGGTAATTGGTAATTAGCAACTGCGCAATTGCGCTTCTCTGTTCGCTATCCGTTCGTTCCTAATGGATTGTGATCACGAGATGGATTTGTCATCAGGAGCGAAGCGAGGGATCTGCTTTTCTCTTTCCGCGATTCCCGTTCTGGGAATTGGATGGGCGCTTGGGTACCCCTCCCCCCTCCCCCATGGCTTCTAAAATATTGAAAACACAGTGGGCGAAAGGCGAAAGTCCCCACAAAATATTGAGCCCATGTGGGTTAAGGGCAAAATATTAATAACAAAGAGCTTAGGTTGCTCGCTCGGGACTACCGCTGTCCCGCGGATGCTTTGGGGGACAATAATCCCCCTTCATCGTCGTTACGCGATTCTAAGAAAAGTGACAGGCCGGGGAAAGGACGTAGGTCACGGACGCGTGTGATAAGTGCGAGCGCGGCGCTTCTCTTGTCCAGTTGGTTCAACGGAAGGCTGCTCGGTGCATCCTCGGCTGAGCGTATGACGTGCCCGAGGCACTCGGATTCTTTACTCTCGCTTTCCCAGCGCTGAAGCGCTGGGCTTTCTTATTTCGTCCCGCAGAGCGGGACTGGGGCGCGCCACAGCAACAGATTTGTCATCGCGAGCCCGCGGCGAGGCGCGAGGGAGCGCTGCTTTTACTGGGC
>DATBZX010000205.1:0-6453 GCA_036512955.1 Terriglobales bacterium | reverse complement strand
TCAGGTTGACGCTGAGCGAGTGGCTGAGCTACGCCACGATGGCCATTCGTGGTCCCAGGTGTGTCGAGCCCTCAGTGTTAGCAAGGGAACGGCCCAGCGATCGGTTGCACGGCTTGGAGCTTAGCTGCATTAGTGAAGGCTGGCGACCATGCGCCCGACCGACGGCTCGAAACGTCTCGAAGCCGGTTTCCGGCCAGTCTCAACATAGGCGACTATTCGCTCAAGTGGATTTGCGCCCAATAGCGTTTGTAGACCCTGGGGCGTTACGAGTACCGATCTGGCGAAACTCCTGCCAGCAGACTTGTGGCCCCTCAGATTCGGAATCCCTTGCCAGCAGAGGTGTGTACACACCCGTTCTTGCAAAGCGTTCGCAGAACTTCCGCCTTGCAGATGGCCTAGCCGCAGATTACTCCCCACAATTCCGCCAGCATCCGGTGACGGCACGTCACGCCAACTTGACGTAAAACGCCCTACGCGCGGATGTGGCGCACCGAAAGCGCAGGTCCGTCACACTTCCACGCGTAGCCGACTATTCGTCCAAGTGGAAATTCACCCACTGGAAATCAGTAAACACTAGGGCGTTTTGTCGGTACGAATCCTGAAAACGAGCCAATTTCTGTATTGTCCGTCGCTCTGGAGGAATCGACCGCGCGAGATTAATGTTGGCGAGAGATGGTCCTTTTCGTACACACCAGTCGTGCGATTTCCAACCGGTCAAAGTCAGCGACACAGCACTACGCGTATTACTTGCGGTAGCGTTGGATCATCTGCTGGAAGCGCGGTTCCTTGCGCAGTGTAGAGAAGTACGGGCTGGCATCGATGGCGGCGAAGTCGCGGAAGCCCATGTCGAGAGTCTTTTGCAGCGTGGCAAGGGCCTTTGCGTTGTCACCCTTGGCGGCGTAGGCCTCACTCAGCCAGTAACTATTAAGCGCCTGCTTCTCCGCGCCTGGCTTCAGAAGGGCCGCGGCCGCGTCATAGTCACCTTGGGCCAGGTCAACCTGGGCAATCCCCATGTCGCGAAACGAAGTGTCCCCTAATTCTGCAGCGCGTTCGAAGGCCTTTCGTGCTTCGTCATAGCGTCCCTGTAACAGCAGCGCGCGGCCCAGATGATAATGGGCAGGCGCCAGGGACGACTGGAGTCGAATCGCCTCTCGGGCAGCCTTCTCCGCTTCGACCGCCTCCGGTGGCTGCTCGTAAGCGAGGGCCCAAGAGAGCCAGTCCCACGACTCGGCGTTCCCTGGATCCAGTCGGACCGCTTCCCGAAAGCCTTCCGCAGCTTTGCCAAACTCGTATTTCCAGCCGTGAACGCGAGCCAGTGCTAACCTCGCCTCCACCAGATCGGGGGCGGCGGCAAACGCCCGTTGGGCAAGTTGTTCGGCGCGCTCCAGGTGGCCCGGCGTCGATTCGATGTCGCGATAGTAAAGACCTTCAATCTCCGAGAGGCCCACCAACGCGGGAGCATATTGGGGGTCGAACTTCAGCGCCTGCTCAAAGTGGTTTCGGGCGGCCTCCAATTTGGCGGGCTCATTTTGGTGCTCCGTAAGGGCGTGCCCGATCATATAGGCTTCATACGCTTGCGCATTCTGTGTATAGCGATGCTCCAGTACCTGTTTCTCCTGCGGACTCAACTTCAAGTCCAGGGCCTCCGCAATCTTCATCGCGGTCTGTTCCTGTAGCGAAAACACATCTTTCGTCTCGCCCTTGAAGTCCTCAGCCCACACATCAAAGCCAGTGAAGGAGTCAACCAAATGCACGTTGATCCTAATCTGGTCGCCGGACCTCGTTACGCTCCCATCGATCAGGTAGCGCACGCCCAGCCGATGCGCAGTTTCTGAATCCGTCGGCAACCCTTTCAGGGACGCGACCGCCGAGCGCGATGCGACATTGATCCCTTGAATCTTGGAAAGCTTGGTGGTTATTTCGTCCGTCATTCCCTCGGCAAAGTAAGCTCCGTCCGGTTCGGAACCGGCATTCTTCAGCGGCAGCACAGCGAGGGATGGCTTGGCGGCGACAGCCCCGGATTGTGCCGGAGAGTGTTTGGAATACCACGCAGCCCCTCCAATCGCCAGCACACACAGCACAGCGAGAACGGCGACGACGATTCTGCGCTTGAGTCGTGAATGCACCGGAGGCAGCGCCTCGACCGAAGCGGTTCGGCCAGAATCCGAGGCCCGCTGGATGCGCTTCAAGTCAGCCCGCATCTCGGCCGCGGACTGATAGCGAAGGGCCCTGTCTTTCTCCAATGATTTTTCCAGGACGCGCTCGAACTCGAGGGGCAGCACCGGGTTCAATCGCTGCGCCGAAGCGGGGACACGATTCATGATCCCGTCGAAAATCACTCCGGTGCTCTCGCCGCGAAAAGGCAATACGCCGGTTGCCATTTCGTATAGGACGACTCCGAACGAGAACAGGTCCGTCCGCGCGTCCAGATCTTTCGCCCGCACCTGCTCCGGCGACATATAAGCGACCGTTCCGAGAGTGGATCCGGGGCTGGTGAGATGTTGCTCGTCAACGGCGGTGGCGGAAGCCTCTTGGCTCGAAGAGCTGGGCGCGGGCGCGATCTTGGCCAGCCCAAAATCAAGGACCTTGGCATGCTCGCGCTCGGTAACAAAGATATTGGCGGGCTTGATGTCGCGGTGAACGATGCCCTTGGAGTGCGCGGCGTCGAGGGCGTCGGCAATCTCGATGGAGATGGCAAGAAGCTTGTCCCATTCCAGCGGGCGTCCCTCGATCATGTGCTTGAGGGTCGCGCCGTCGAGAAACTCCATAACCATGAAGGCGCGGCCATCTTCTTCGCCGATGTCGTAGATTGTGCAAATGTTGGGATGGTTGAGCGCCGATGCGGCACGCGCCTCACGGCGAAAGCGCTCCAGCGCCTGCGGGTCGCGGGCGACCTCATCGGGAAGAAACTTGAGGGCAACAAACCGGCCGAGTCGCGTGTCCTCGGCTTTGTACACCACGCCCATACCGCCGCCACCGAGCTTTCCCACGATGCGGTAGTGCGAGATAGTGGTGTCGATCATGTCCCGGCTAGAGTTAAGTGGATGACCGATGTTAAGGGCGAACGGCCCGCGAGTCAACTTACGGGCTGTGGGCCATTGGCCAAATCCCGAATCGTTGGCCACTCGGAAGTGACCGAAACGAGACTCGACTGATTAGTAACGGGAAGTCGTTCAGTGTAGATCTTTCTCGGTGTTCCCGCTCCCAAGCACCGCCACTTGCCCGTAAAACGCCCAACCCGTTGAAATGGCTGTTCGACCGCTCAATTTCGCGGATCGGTAACGGTAAGCGACATTGCACTCATTGGCCCGGTGGTGAGGCAACTTTGGCCATCCCAACGGTTGTCAACATTTCGTGTTTCGGCGAGGACTCTGCGCGGACGACAACTGAAAGCTGCGGACAAATTTGATAACCCAAGTCTGGGAACGCCTTCACATCGGCCCAGATCAGGAAGTCAGGACGGCCAACCAGTGTCACGGGGATGCCGTTAAGAACGATGTCTCTGGCAAGTTCTCCCTGATAGATGACGGGAGCCCGATCTCGGATTGCCTCGTTTGTCCGCTGCACTCGTTCCTCTGGCCGAACAAGACTGGGGTCTTCGTAAGTGCCGAGCGTGGCAAGATGTTCTTCTTCGTGCCGCTGGCCAAGAGTCTGGAGAATCTTTTCAAGCTCACTCGGTTCAGCTTCTGGAACCCCCTGCTCGCGCAGGTAGACGCGGAGGTCACAGGGAGTGGGACGATGGAGGGTGATGATATCGGAAGCCGTGAGTTGCATAAGACCTCCCATAAAACACGGTGTCAATTCTGCGCTAAATCTACCGTTCTGCAAAGCACGAATATCACGACGAGCATGGGCAGGCTCCCAAGACGAGAGCCTTCCTATGAAGACCTGCAGATGCTACATCTTGTCGCCCTGTTACACTAATCCCGATTGGAGGCTTTAGCATGAATATCCACGACATACTTGATTACCTCAAAGCAGAAATCAGCAAACTGGATGGCGCGATTACCGCTCTTGAAGGATCGCGCCCCCGCCGTGGCCGTCCTCCCAAGGCTGCACCCCGTAAACGAACGATGAGTGCTGCCGCGAGGAAGCTCATATCTGCTGCACAGAAGGCAAGATGGGCAAAGCAAAAAGGCAAGTCAGCGCCGAAGAAGGCTGCAAAGAAGGCCGCACCACCAGCCAAGAAAGCTCCTGCTCGGAAGCCGATGAGTCCAGCAGCGAAGAAGAAGCTTTCTTTGCTTGCAAAAGCGCGTTGGGCTGCTGCGAAACAATCTGGCAGTACGTCTTTATAGAGCCGTGAGCATGGAACCGTGAGCACTCAGACAAAATCGTTCTGGGTTCTGTTCACAATCCTCAGCTTTGGCGCATTTTGGCTTCCGATTGGCTGGGGAATCGTAGAAACGCTGGTGGCTTCGGTCGCCAGTTGGTGGGTAATCTATCGCACAAGTCTCTTTTGAGACAGTCGCTCGCAAGCGGATCGACGGTGCAAAGAAGGCATGTTGGGTTCGCATTCGCCGACATCGAGCGATATACGCTGACCGACGCTAACGGCCATCAACACATGTTGACCGAGCGCTGCGCTCCCAATTCCGTGACCTTGATCGACTCTTCCTCCATAGTGCCTGTGGCGGCGGAGGCCGCCAGTATGGCACGTCGGAAGCACTCGAAACGCTCCAAGGCTAAAACAATTCATAACGACGATTTCCGGAGCGATTACGTTACTGGCAACCCTCGTAACAAGGATGTGGCCGATACTCTTAGCGCTCGGCCGGATTTGCCCCAGTCACGGCCATCAACCTTTTCGCGAGAATGAAGGCCACCGCCCCGACAAGAATTCCCGCTAGAATGTCCGCGATGTAGTGGTAGCGGCCATAAATTGTGGACACGCACATCGCGATGAAGCACGGAAGAAATACCCAGAACAATTTACGGCGATAGCACCAAGCTCCGAGCAGCGCGACGAAGGACCCTAATACATGACCAGAAGGAAACGCGCCGCCGCGAACGCGTCCCCAGCTTTCGATGAAATCGATCAGGCTCGTGGCTGGGCCGCCCACAAGCGGAGGCAAATGCAACGAGCGCATTGCAAAGAATGGCGCTTCCACGGGGAAGAAAATCGAGATCACATAACCGATCGAGTAGGCGATCATCGATGCGGTCATCACCGTCCAGAAGGCGCGCATCGCCATAACTCCTGAAGGGTTTCGTGCGGGCGAATTATCGGAGCGGTCCCTCCGTCGCCGATAGAGTGAAGCTCCAAGAATTGTAAGGAAGAGATAGTAGCTCATGTAGGCGACTTGCATCGCCTCGTTCAGCCAGACGCTGGTGAACTGCGCGAGCCACACCGCGGGATAGACCCCGGTGAGCCAGTGGTCGAAAGCTATCAGGACGGAATCCCGCCACGCTGGCTCAATCAGGGAAACGAAAATTCGTAGTTCCTCGAAACAGAAAAGAAACACAGCCTGTGGGTACCAATCGCGAACCCAGCTAAGGCTCGTGGCGATTCGGAGCCGCGAGGATTCGCCTCGGCTCGTGCGATAGGCAACATTTGTGATGACTAGGATTGCGACAGCGACTCCGAAGTGTTCCGCGATGTGGAACGCCGGGCGCTCGAGATTCTTATGAAAAATCACCATTAGGGCGCCGCTGAATCCGAGGTAGCTAAGCGCAACCCATTCAAATGCCCCTAACGGCTCGAAGACGGCATTCGCTAGCGAGTGGCCACGGATGAACACGTCCGCGACTAGATGGCGGTTGTGAATCACTGCGCCTTCCCCGTCACGCATCGCTGCGTAGGCTCGGTCGCTGCTGTCCACAGGGCGAGCTACGCGGCGATTTGGCGAGAGCAGCCAACAAGGCACCCGGTGCGTCACCGTCCCGGCAGTACATTTCCCTGAGGTCGTAACTGCTTACGCCGCGTATCTTTAGGTTTCTAGTTAACATCCCAGCCCCTGCAAACATGTTCTCCTAGACCCCAGACGATCCATGTTTACACGTTCTGGCGCCTTTATCACCGTAGACCGGGACATTTTCAAGGGAGGCATGTCGTAACCTATCCGAATCGGACACATTGGTCAGCGAAATTTGCTTGTCACATTGGCCCGAAACCGGCATGTGGGAGATTACTCCCGGGAAGTCGGCCAGGCTCCAATAATTCGGAAGTGGCGTATCGCGGAATGCTGGGGCGTTTGAACTAAGCCTCCGGCACGGCGGATGCTGCGGCGTCGATCGTCCCTCAGCCTAAAGACTGTGTAAGGTTTGGGTCACAAGGAGGCTTTTGTGACCCATCTTCGGCAGATGATGCTGGACGAGCTTCAGCGTCGCAACTACGCTCAGAACACCGTCCGCGCCTACATCCACGCGGTGGAGGATTTTGCGAAGTACTTCCGCCGTTCACCGGGCCGCCTCGGCCCAGAGCATATCCGCGAGTACCAGGTTCATCTGTTTCGC
>DATBZX010000204.1:0-9586 GCA_036512955.1 Terriglobales bacterium | reverse complement strand
GCCGCTCGACTGCGGCAGCTTCTCGATCTCGATTACGTCTCCGGGTGCGACGCGATACTGCTTTCCCCCGGCGCGGATCACCGCGTACATGGCAATCTCCTGAACTTCATTCCGTAGCGTTGCCTTGAAGGGGCATGGCTTGAGCTATGCCGCAACGCTACTTCGATTCTTGTCATTCCTCGCGACCGTCAGGCCGCGGGGAATCTGCTCTTCCACGGGTGGCCCATAATTGCCTTCCTCTGGCAATTGTGGGAACCGATGTCCCCGACAACACAATTCCGCGTCCTCTACCGCTGGACGCTATCTTGTTTGTGCACTTGCACTTACCCAGCTAGCGGAAGGAAACCTTCGCGGGACCAACCGTCCCGGGCCGCTGGGTGTCCTGAAAGGACACGAGTAGTACAGGCAAACCATTCAATATTACCGGATTGCCCAAATCAGGTCAACGGCGCTTTTGGGGTGGGGCGGCGGGGACGGGCAGGGCAATCCCATGCTGCGCAGTTTGTTGGTGGAAGCGGGACAGAGCGCAGCGCGTTGTGTCCCAGAGTTGAAGCGCGCTTACCAAAGGCTGAAGCACAGGAAACATTCTGGAGTTGCCAAGGTCATGGTGACACGCAAATTGGCGGTGCGGCTGTTTTGGATGTGGAAAACACAGCAGCCCTACATCGCCGCTCGCACGCAGGGCAGCCCGAGTCATTCCCTGGTAGCTGGTTAAGACCGGCCGCGTGAGTGGGCACCCTGCCTCCCGGAGCAGTCTGGGAGATCGAAGACAAGAATCATGGTCGCCGCGGTTGGCGATCGAATAGATGGTTGGTGGAGCCGAAAGGCTGCCATCGGTGATTCAAGAAGAGCGCGAGTCTTGGTCTTTCTGCAAAGAGGACGATTTCCAATAGAGCGAAATGGCGCACGGGAAAAACCTCGGGCGTCGTCGCTCTTCTTTATCCTTGACACCCCCGTCGTTGTTATAGACGTGGTGACAAACGCAAGAAAAGAGATGACAATCGACACTCGTCGGGAGTTGACTTGTATCCCCGAGCGCCCATAAGCTTGCTGCCAATCTGGGGTGATCGATGAAGATCCGTTTACTGGCATTGCTGCCGCTGCTGCTCAGCGGTTCACTTTTTGCCTATCAGGATGCGCACGCGGCCGCTGGCGGGCATCAGGCTCAGGCCGTCCCTAATGAGAAGCTGGGCACGGTGAACTTTCCCATCTCGTGCGCGGCTTCGCAACAGAAGGCGTTCGAGCGGGGCGTCGCGTTGCTGCACAGCTTCTGGTATGACAAGGCGGAGCAGCAATTCAAAGACATCGCGGCCGCCGATCCCACGTGTGCGATCGCGTACTGGGGGGAGGCCATGAGCCAGTGGCACCAGATATGGGACCGTCCGGATGCGGCGACCATGAAACGCCAGCTGGCCGTAGTGCAGCAGGGCCAGAAGCTGGGTGCGAAGACGCAGCGCGAACGCGACTACCTGGATGCGCTGGCCGTGTTCTATCAGAATCGCAGCGCCAGTTTCGAGGTGAGGGTCAACGCCTATTCGCAGGCGATGGAGAAGCTGCACGAGAAGTATCCGGGGGACCATGATGCGGCGGCGTTCTACGGGCTGTCGCTGCTGGCGGCGGTGCCTCCGAACGATGCTACATTCGCCAATCAGAAGAAGGCGCTGGCGCTGCTGAACGCGGAATTTCCGCTGGCGCCGGATAATCCCGGCATATCGCACTACATCATTCATAGTTGCGATAGTCCGCAAATGGCCGCGGATGGGCTGGCGGCGGCGCGGCGCTATGGGCAGATCGCGCCTTCGGCTCCGCACGCGGCGCACATGCCGGGGCATATTTTCGCGCGGCTGGGACTGTGGCAGGAGGACATCGACGCGAACCTGGCGTCGATTGCGGCAGCGGAACAGTCGGGCTCGACGGGACACGAGCTGCATGCCATGGACTTCCTGAACTATGCGTATCTGCAAGTGGGCGAGGACGCCAAGGCGCGCGAGTTGGTGATCAAGGTCGAGACCATGGATGTGATGCCGGGCCATGACATGCGCGATTATCTCGACATGGCACGCGCGGGGTTTCCGGCCACCTATGAGATTGAGATGCGGCATTGGAAGGAAGCCGCGGCGCTCGAACCTGCGAAAGACGCGAAGCCGCAGAACGCCGCTGTCACGTATTGGGCGCGGGCGGTGGGCAGCGGACATCTGAAAGACGCGGCCGCGGCGAAGCAGGACCTGGCGAAGTATGACGCAATGGTCGAGGCGGTGAAGAAGTCTTCGGATGCCTACCTGGCGGTGTATATGGACACCGATCGCGATGAGATTCGCGCCTGGGTCGCATTTGCCGAGGGCAAGAACGACGAGGCTGCGAAGATCATGCGGGCCGTCGCGGACAAACAAGATGCGCACGGCAAGGGCGAAGTCGAGATTCCGGCGCGCGAAGTGTTGGCTGACATTCTGCTGGAGTCAAACCATCCGGAGCAGGCGCTGGCGGAATACGAGCGGTCAATGACCATCGATCCCAATCGCTTCAACGGACTGTATGGCGCGGCCCGTTCCGCTGAAATGGCGAAGCAATCCGCGACAGCCGAGAAGTATTACGCCCAGTTAGTGAAGAACTGCGCGGGTGCGACGTCGGATCGTCCGGAGCTGGCGCGAGCAAAAGCGCAAGTGGCGGGGAAGACGGCGGAGGGCGGGAACTGAGCGTGCTTTCGGCTTCCGGAATGCTGGCTCCCACCCTTTCGCAACCGCTGCGAAAGGATGGGGCACCCTGATTGTGTGGGGTGATCGAACGGCTATCCGTAATAGCGGAAGTCGTCCCAGAACTTAGGCCAGCCTGCTTTCGGAGGACCGCAGACATAGATGTCAGGGTGGTCGCCGGTCTCCTCGTTCCTGATGCCGTACGGATTCCAGGTGTGACCGGCGAGGCGACATGACTCGAAGGACTCGTCCATGTACTTGCGGCTGAGTCCGATCACGATGACGGTTTGCGGTGGCGGATCGCCATATCCGCGATACCAGAAGGAGTTGACGCCGCTGATGGCGCGCGGCAATCCGTACTCAGGACCGTAGAGGTTGATGGCGCCTGCCTCGCCATAGTTCGTCCCGATGATTCCCAGATGCGCGCGCTCGTCCGGGGTGAGCGAATCGCGAATCCTGGCCACCTCCTGCACCAGCTCGCGCCAGCCGAATTGCTCGCGAAAATCGCCCTGGATTTCATTGATGATGCGCCACCATCCCGAATTGACGGGCGCCAGGGGCAGCCAGAAGGCGATGGTGAACAGGCACTCGCAGATCAGCGTCACCCACACGGTCCAGCGAACTGAGACCGCATGGTTGGGGCGCATTGCCGCCATCCATTGCGCGACCGAAACGCCTCCGGCGGCGTACAGCATGGGGTAGGCAGGCCCCATGTAGTACCAGCGGCCCCTGGCCACGGTGAACAGAAGTAAGGTGATCAAGTACATCCAGCCGATCATGCGGAAGCGCTTGCCATTGGGGCTCACGAAGCAGAAGTAGAGGCCGGCCAACGCAAGCACGCAACGAGTTCCGGTCATCATCAATTGTTGGGGAAGGAAGTAGGTGGTGCGGCCCTCGCGGACGTCGCGGGTGTGGATGTGCTTCAGGAAATCGAGTGAGACGAAGTTGTGCTGCACCTGCCAGAGCAAATTGGGCAACCAGATCAGGATGGACAGCGCGACGCCGATCCACAACCATTTGCTCTTCAAGTAGCGGCGAGCGGGGGTGAGCAGCACGCCGGCGACGATCGACAGGGCGAAGAATCCGATGGTGTACTTGCACAACATGCCGAAGCCGAGGCCGGCGCCAATAGCCACCCACCAGCGCGGGTCTTCCGTCGCGAGCAATCGGGTGACGAAGTAGGCCGTCAGCACCCAGGCCAGACAGTCGAAGGCCACGTACTGCATCTCGTATCCGCCGCCGAGACAGAACGGCAGAGCAGCAACGGCAGCGATGAGTTGGGCTTCGCGGCGACCTCCCATCTCGCGCGCCATCAGGCCGGTCAGCACCACCGTAACTGCCTGGGCCAGATTGGCAAAGACGCGGAAGCCGCGAACCGACGTTCCGAAGAGTTCGAGCGAGAGGCGGCCGAAGAAGGGCGTGACGGGCGGATAGGCGGGGTATCCCCAGGCGAGGTGGCGGGCGTCTTCGAGGGTGGCGAGCTCGTCGCGATGAATGCCGTAGCGGTTTCCGATGATCAAGTGAACGACAACGGTGGCCAGCGCGATGTAGATCAGGAGCGCTGTATCGCCGGACCATATGGACCGTTCCGGAGCGCGCGCCGGAGCGGCAATCGCGTCAGAGTGTGCGGACATTTGAGGCTCCTTGGCTGCCAGCTAGTTTGCAGCAGAGCCGGCCCCTATGCAATCGCCCGCCCTGTTAGGATTACGCTGTGCCGGGGCTGCTCCACGTCCAAAATCTTAACGTTGATTTCGCGACCGCACAGGGTACTGTGAGAGCGGTGCGCGATGTGAGCTTTGCCATCGCTGCCGGCGAAGTTCTGGGGCTGGTCGGCGAGTCGGGTTCGGGGAAATCAGTCTCGTCGTTGGCCATCCTTCGGTTGCTTCCTCCCCAGGCGCGCGTCAGTGGTCGAATTGAGTTTCGCGGCGAAGACTTGTTGTCGCTGCCTGAAGCATCCATGCGCGAGATTCGCGGGGCCGGCATCAGCATGATTTTTCAGGAGCCAATGACCGCGCTCAATCCCGTCATGCGCGTCGGCGACCAGGTGGCCGAGGCGGTACTCGCGCACCTGAGACAGCCGCGCATCAGCAAGAGTGAGGCGTGGAGCGCCGCAGTCGAGGCGCTCCGCACTGTCGCCATTCCTGAGCCGGAGCGACGGGCCCGCGATTATCCCCACCAGCTCTCTGGAGGCCAGCGCCAGAGGGTGATGATTGCGATGGCCATCGTGAATCGGCCACAACTGCTGATCGCCGATGAGCCGACGACGGCGCTCGATGCCACGATCCAGGCGCAGGTGCTCGATCTGCTCAACGAATTGCGGCAGAAGTTTTCGCTCTCCATGCTGTTTGTCTCGCACGATCTCGCGGTCATCTCGCAAGTTTCGCACCGCATCGCCGTGATGTACGCCGGAAGCCTGGTTGAAACAGGTTCGGCGGACCAGGTCTTCCAGCAACCCGTGCATCCCTACACCCGCGGTCTGTTGCGCTCGGTTCCGACCTTGCGCAGCGACCGGAGCCAACCGCTGCGGACTATCGAAGGGACGGTTCCGGCCATTAACGCTCTGCCTCCGGGCTGTGCATTTGAACCGCGCTGCGAATGGCGTTTACCATCTTGCTCGCAAGCGTTACCATCGTTGGTCGAAGTAGCTCCCGGACATTTTGCGCGCTGTCCCGTGGTGGCTGCGGTAATCCGTTCGGGCAGTTTATGAAATTGTGTCGTTTTCATGGAGTAACTGTGTCACCGGCTAAAGCCGGCTCGTCAATTTAAGGATTTCGCCGTAACGCGGCGCTAAAGCGCGGCACTACCCATGCACATGAGGGTATTCAGCAGTTCTAAATTTGATCTAACATGCGTCTGCTACTGATCAGCGACATCCACGCCAACCTCGAAGCGCTCGAGACGTGCCTCGCCGCCGCCCCGCCCCACGACCACGTGGTGAACCTGGGAGACATTGTCGGCTACAATGCCAGTCCGAACGAGGTCTGCGAACGCGTCATCGCCATGGGGGCTCCCGTGGTGCGCGGCAACCACGACCGGGCGTGTTCCGGCATGACTGACGTCAAGGACTTCAATCCCGTGGCTGCGATTTCTGCCTACTGGACACGGAACACCCTGAAGCCCGATCACCTGGAGTGGTTACGCGCCTTGCCGCAAGGGCCGCTGCGCAGCAATGACTTTCCGGGAATGGAATTCGTGCATGGGTCTCCGTCCGATGAAGACGAGTACCTGCTCAACACCTCTTCGGCTGACGATAATCTCGAGTTGCCAGAACACGCCCCACTGATCTTCTTCGGACACACCCACATTCAAGGCGGTTTCGTCGACGAAGAAGGGGAGTCGCGGCCCTTTCGCCCCATCTACGACAGCCCGGAAGGCCCGGTGGAATACACCATGTGGCTGACTCCGGGTGAGCGATATCTCATTAATCCCGGCTCGATCGGCCAGCCGCGCGACAACGACTGGCGATCAGCCTTCGCTCTCTACGAACACAATGGTGGGCCCCTGGCCAGCGTCACGTTTTACCGGGTGCCATACGACATCGAACAAACCCAGCAGCGGATTCTGTCGGCGCAATTGCCTGATCGCCTGGCCGCTCGCCTTAAACTCGGGCGATAACGGATGTGCGCCATCGAATTCGAATAAACTACCTTCATGCCCATCCGCCCGATTCCCCAAAACTCACTCTTCGACAGCGAGGAAGTCATCGCTCACGCCACCAAGAGCGCGCCAACTGGTTCTCTCGTCGCCCACATCGATGGCGGAGCGCGCGGAAATCCTGGTCCTGCCGGCTACGGCGTTGCGATTCAAGACGAAGCTGGGCGGCCAGTGGCCGAGTTGAGTGAATACCTGGGAAAGCAGACCAACAATTACGCAGAGTATTCAGGACTGCTGGCGGCGCTTACCTATGCGCTCAAACACGGGTACAAAGCGCTTAAGGTTTTCAGCGACTCCGAGCTGATGGTCAAGCAGATCAAGGGGCAATACAAAGTGAAGAATCCAGCGCTTCAGGAACTCCATGGCAAGGCAAGCAAAATGATCCGGGAGCTGGACGCGTTCGAGATCCGCCACGTGCTGCGGGAGAAAAACCGCGACGCCGACCGGTTGGCGAACCAGGCGATGGATCGTGGGATGAATTGCGCGGGCAAGCAGTAAAGCGCCGACCGCATCGGCCGAACACTGTCCGGCCAAAAAGCTCTGGCATCATTTTCCCCGAACACTCTTATCTCAGCGTGGCGAGCAGCGCTTCAGCCAGTTCGGGATGCCGGTATCTATATCCCGCAGCCTCGAGTTTGGCGGGCCGCACGCGCGCCGATCCGAGCAGCAGCGCCTCGCCCATTTCGCCGAACACGGTGCGCACGACAAATGCCGGCAAGGGGAAGAATGCCGGCCTGTGTAACGCTCTTCCTACGGCGCGCACGAACTCGGAGTTGCGAACCGGCTGGGGAGCGACTGCATTCACGGGTCCCCGAAGGTTGTCGTTGGCGAGAGAGAACAAAAATGCACCGACGACGTCGTCCAGCGCGATCCAGCTCATGTACTGGCGGCCGTCGCCGATCGGTCCGCCCAGCCCAAGGCGAAATGCCGGAAGCATGGCCTGTAGCGCGCCTCCGTGTTTCGCCAAAACCACTCCGATACGCAGGTTCACCACGCGGATTCCGGCCTCTGCCGCCGGACGAGTCGCGGCTTCCCATTCCTCGCACACCTCAGACAAGAACCCGGAGCCGGGCTGGCTGTCTTCGGTCAGCTCTTCGTCTCCGCGATTGCCATAGTACCCCGTCGCCGAGGCCGCGACAAACACGCGTGGCAAGCCCGTCTTGCGAAACGACTCGGCCGCGGAGGTCGCCAGCGTTCGAGTGCCCAACACGCGGCTCTCCCGTACCTCGCGCTTGAATTTCTCCGTCCAGCGGCCCGATATGCTCTTGCCGGCAAGATGCACAAGGGCATCAAATCCGGCGAGCTTTTGTGGATCAAGCGGCTGCCCGGGATTCCACTGCACCTCGTCGCCAACCGGAGCCCGTCGTACCAGAGCCGTCGAAGTGTGGCCTGCAGCGGAGAGTGCTGGACGAAGCGCGTTGCCGAGGAAACCTGAGGCTCCGCTGATGAGAATTCGCATGGCGTTCCAATCGTGTTAACGCGGTCCGCTCGGTCTAAATTCCTCGCGGAAGAGTGGCGTCGGTTAAAACCGACTCCTTGATTCTTATATCTGTCATCGCTGAGGGATCGCGGTTCGCGCGCGTAATGCAGAGCCGAAACCCTCGATTCAAAGTCGTACGGCGTTTCCCGTATAATCGGACATGGCGACTTTCCGCCAACAGATCGCCACCAACGTTCTCACCGTCACCCGCTTTCGCGATCTTCTGCGCAAAATCCGCGCCTACCGTCCTAACGACGATCTTACTCTGGTTAAGAAAGCCTACGACTTCTCTCTCCGCCATCACCAGGGCCAGTCTCGCGCCTCAGGCGAGCCTTACCTGGTGCATCCGCTGGAAGTCGCCACCGTGCTGGCGGACATGCGCCTCGACACCACCGCCATCGCCTCGGGTCTGTTGCACGACGCCGTGGAAGACACCAAGGTCACGGTTGACGACATTCGCGCGGAATTCGGTGAGCAGGTCGCGCACATCGTTGAGGGCGTTACCAAGATCAGCAAAATTGATTTCGCCTCCCGCGAAGAGGCGCAGGCCGAGAGCGTCCGCAAGATGGTCCTGGCCATGGTGGACGACATCCGCGTCGTGCTCATCAAGCTGGCCGACCGCCTGCATAACATGCGCACGCTGCAGCATCTGACTCCCGAACGCCAGATGAAGATTGCGCGCGAGACCCTGGAGATTTACGCGCCAATCGCCCACCGCCTCGGCATGGGCAAGATTCGGGGCGAACTTGAGGACCTGTCTTTCCAGTACGTCGATCCCATCGCCTACAACCAGGTCAAGGACGCCATCGAGTCTCGCCGCAAAGAGGGCGAGGCGTTCATGGCGCAGATCCAGGGCGCCATCGAACAGAAGTTGAAAGACAATAACATCCAGGCCGTGGTGGACGGGCGCATCAAGCGCATTTACAGCATCTGGCAAAAGCTGCAGCGCCAGCACATTTCGGTCGACCAGATTTACGACATGATGGCGCTGCGCATCGTCACCCAATCAGTCAACGATTGCTACGCCGTACTGGGGCTGATTCACAACCAGTGGCGTCCTGTGCCCGGCCGCATCAAAGACATGATCGCCATGCCGCGGCCCAATCTCTACCAGTCGCTGCATACCACGGTGATGGCAGAGAATGGGCACGCCTTCGAAGTGCAGATCCGCACAGAAGAGATGCACAAGATGGCGGAAGAAGGCATCGCGGCGCACTGGAAGTACAAGGATGGCCCGATCTCGGCGCGCGACGAGAAGCGTCTGGCCTGGCTGCGACAGGTGGTCGAGTGGCAGCGCGAAGTTCCCGATCCCAACGAATTCCTCTCCACCCTCAAGATCGATCTCTATCCCGAAGAGGTTTACACCTTCACCCCGAAAGGCAAAATCGTCATTCTTCCGCGGGAAGCCACGCCCGTGGACTTTGCCTACAACATTCACTCGGAGGTGGGCAACACCTGCACCGGGGCCAAGGTAAATGGCCGCATCGTCCAGTTGAAGTACAAGCTGCGCTCGGGAGACATCGTCGAGATCCTGACCCAGCCTGGGCACCATCCCAACCGCGACTGGCTGGGCTTCGTGAAGTCTCCACGCGCGCGGCAGAAAATCAAGCACTGGCTGAACATTCATCAGCGCGAGCGTGCGATTGAAATCGGCAAGAAGCTGATCGAGAAGGAAGCCCGCAAGTATCGCATCTCGATGAAGGACATCAGCGAGGCAGAGTTGACCAAGGTTGCCACCGAGAACGGCTTGGGCCGTCCCGAT
>DATBZX010000203.1:0-30921 GCA_036512955.1 Terriglobales bacterium | reverse complement strand
TATGGAAAGTATGTGTTTACCGCGATTGAACAACAGTCGGTAAGCGGAACGAGTTACGTCGGGCCCTTCTGGGCGTACTAGCAGATACCCTAAGCAAGATAGGCCGAGGGCGGAACGCAGAACTCCGCCCTCGGCTTTTTCTTGACGAACCGAACCGGGCGGAGTTTCAATGTGGCGATGCCCGCGAAAAGGACTCCAGGCAAGCCAGCTAGCCGCAAGCCAACAAGACGGTCTTCCTCACCAGGACCGAAATCCAGCCGCCCGTCGATGCCAGCCGTATATGGCGTTCCCAGGACCCTTGAGGGCGCGCTGCCATGGAATTGGGCTCGCGACCGACTCACCAGATCCCACAACTACCTCGTTGCGACTGTGCGCCCCGACTCCCGGCCGCACATCATGGTTGTCTGGGGAATTTGGCTGGAGAATGCCTACTATTTCAGCACTGGTTCGAAAACCCGCAAGGCGAAGAACCTGGCCGAAAATTCGACCTGCGTAGTGTGCAGTGAGAATGTCGAGGAGGCAGTCATCGTGGAGGGCGAGGCCCGACAACTTGCTGTCTGCGAAATTCCCGAGGCGGCGTTCATCTTCTATTTGAAGAAATATGGATGGAAGCTGGATCCGGAGATGGGTCCGGTTTTCAAGGTCACACCGCACGTGGTATTTGCCATGCCGGAGAAGCTGTTTCCGAAGGGTGCGACCCGTTGGCGGTTCGACTAGCCCCTGTTGAGAAAACTCACACCTGTTGCAGACGGGTTATTTTCGGGCGCCGCCAAATGCCACGGGACCAAGGAACCGCAATTCAGGCACGGCGGGGATGAGCCCGACCTCGTGCGCGTAGGTCAGGAAGAGCTGCAGTCCAGCGTGATTTTCCCGGTCAAGGTAATAGTGGATGTTTTCCGTGAGGTAGGTTTTCACCTCGAGTTCTGTGATGCCTAAACGCGGCGCCCATTCTCTCGCCGTCTGGTCGATGTTCTCTGGAAGCAACCCGTGATCGCGCGACTGTTGGAAGGTCTCGATCAGATTCATCCCTGTCGGCTGGCGATGCAAAGCATCCATCCGCACTGCCCAAAAGGCGAACACAAACGGCTTTCCCGTAAGCCTCCGCCAATCATGGCCCAAGTCATAGAGATGATATGTCGTGTCGTGCATCGAAACCTGCAGGGCGGAGTCCCCAATCAAGAGCGCCGCATCGTAGTGATTGAGCATCTGCTTCAGGTCGGGCGGATGGGGCGTGAACTCTCGATGTCCTCCTAGAAATTTTGCGAACAGTATCTGGGATAGCGCGACCGAAGTGCGGGACGAGGTGTCCGTTGCCACCGTCCGTACGTCTTCGATGCGCTTCTTGCTTATCAGCAGGATTGAGCGAACCCGGTCTTTTGAAGCGATTGCGATGTTGGGAAGGATCACTAATCCGGGAATTTGCGCGTACGTGATGGCCGGGATGATCCCGATGTCCGCGCGGTCCTCGGCCAGAGCGGCCGCGCACTCCGAGGGAATTGTGTAGTCGATCTCGAAGCTCTCTCCCGCAGCGCCATGCTCAAAGTTCCACATCAACGGAGCCGTATTCAGGAACGAGATGGCGGAGACACGAAGGCCGGGCATGAATGACTGAGTCTAACAAAGCGTAGGCCTCTACACCCGATGGACCTTGAAAGGAACGAACTGCGGCTGGCGCCCAAGCTATTTGGGGTCGCTTGGGGGCTGATCAGGACGCACAGGCTCGTGTGATACCCACCCTTGACGGTAACCATACGTGAGGTTACCTTCCAATTAGTCGAAATCTGTTTACTTGGGGAGTCCGACGATGGAGACAAGATTCCACGTCACCTCTTGCGACGATTCCGCCGCAAGCACGCAGCAATGGCTTGCGTTGTCTCTCACTCCAGGCATCGGTGCCGGTCGGGGACGCAAGCTGGTCGAGCTGTTCAACGGCATCGGAAGGGTATTCTCGGCCGACCTCACGGAACTCGAAGCCTCTGGACTGCCTGCAGGGGCAGCTCAGAGCATCGCGCTCGGGAAGTCATTGGAGCTGGCCGCGGATGAGCTAGATCGAGCGAAGGCCTGCGGCGCTCGAGTTGTGGCGCAAGACGATCCCGAGTATCCCAAACGCCTCTACGAGATCTACGATCCACCGCTCGTGCTATACGTCCGAGGGTTCACGGAAGTAATTAATGGATATGGACTTGCTGTAGTTGGTACACGCCATCCAACGCCATACGGGGTTGGCATGGCGGAACGCCTCGCATGTGATCTAGCGGCGCGCGGCCTCATTATCGTAAGCGGAATGGCTCGTGGCGTGGACAGCGCGGCACATCGTGGGGCTCTTAACGCTCACGGACAGACCGTAGCCATTTGGGGTACCGGTATCGATGTGACCTATCCGAAAGAAAATCAGAAGCTTGCAGACCAGATTCTGGCCGCAGGCGGGGCGATTCTCAGCGAGTTCCCGTTGGGTACATTTCCCGCCCCGCAGAATTTTCCCATACGCAACCGCATAATCAGCGGAATGTCGATTGGGGTTCTGGTGATTGAAGCTGGAGAATATAGCGGAACCAGGGTGACTGCGCGTTGCGCCTTGGAACAAGGCAGAGACGTCTATGCAGTGCCGGGGAATGTCACGAACAAGTTGTCGTGGGGACCTAACACATTGATAAAACAGGGAGCTGCGCTCGTCGCGACATGGGAAGACGTGTGGGAAGCGCTGCCAGCGGACATTCGTTTGGCACTCACGCCTCCGGATCGGCTTGCATCCGAGACGCCGGAAACAGCATCATTGTTCGGGGGACATGAGATGCCTCCGGACGAAAAACGAATCTTTGCAGTTCTGCGCGCTGACGAACCGACCCACATCGATGAGTTGGTGGAGCGCTTGGTAGCTCACATGGCGTCGTCCCAGATATTTGCCGCTCTATTTGAACTGGAAATATGCGGCAAGATCCGGACGCTTCCGGGCAAGTATTACGTCAGAGTGATTTGAAGCGGCCCGCTCCTTGCGCTCAGCCTCACCAATTTGAGTGGTTGGAACTGCCGAAAACCGTTTAAATCGTAAATCGGAGGCTGAGCCCGACGGATCAGGTATCAAGGCGGCTTTTGCCGCCGCTGGGCTTCCGTGCTAGTTTCATAACGGATAACGCAATCATAGGGGACGAGGTTCCATTGTCAAAAGGATTAGTTATCGTCGAATCGCCCGCCAAGGCGAAGACGATCCAGAAATATTTGGGAGCCGGGTTCGAGGTTGAGGCCTCGCTCGGACACATTAAAGATCTCCCCAAGAAGTCCTTGGGGGTCGATCTGGACAACGAGTTTGCGACCGAGTATGAGGTTATTCCCGGCAAAGAGAAGGTCATCGCCAGGCTGAAGAAGCTGGCGAAGTCGGCGGAAACGATCTACCTTGCGCCTGACCCGGACCGTGAAGGCGAGGCGATTGCGGCCCACTTGGCAGAGGAATTAGGCGGGGAGCGGGTGGACGGCAAGAAACTCAAGAAGGGCTCAGCCGTAGTGAACATCCGCCGCGTCACCTTTAACGAGATCACTAAGAAGGCGGTTCAGGACGCTTTCCTGCATCCGCGGGACATCGACCGCAACCTGGTCGACGCTCAGCAGACCCGCCGCGTACTCGATCGGCTGGTGGGATACCAGGTGTCGCCCCTGCTGTGGGACAAGGTGCGGCGTGGCCTTTCCGCCGGTCGCGTTCAGACCGTCGCCCTGCGCCTTATCGTGGAGCGCGAGCGCGAGATCAAGGCCTTCGTCAAGGAAGAGTACTGGACCATCGGCGCTCACCTGATGGGACCGAACCCGCCGCAATTCACCGCGAACTTTATCGGAATTGGTGATGCGAAGACGCCGGTACCCAACGGGGAAGAGGCTGAGAAGCTGCGGGCTGCCTTGGAGAACGCCGACTGGTCGGTGCGGTCGGTCGATAAGCGGGAACGCCGCCGCAATGCCGCGGCTCCGTTTACCACCAGCAAGTTGCAGCAAGACTCCTCGCGCAAACTGCGTTTCAGCGTGAAGCGCACCATGATGATCGCGCAGCGACTTTACGAAGGCATCGATCTCGGCGACGAAGGTACGGTCGGATTGATCACGTACATGCGTACCGATTCCACGCGTGTGTCCAATGACGCGATTGGCGAAGTACGCGAACACATCGCGAAGGAGTACGGTAAGGAATTTCTTCCCGAAAATCCGAATGCCTTCAAGTCCAAGAAGGACACGCAGGACGCGCACGAGGCCATTCGTCCGACCTCGGCCTCGCGCAATCCCGAGGAGATCAAGCAATACCTCCAGGAAGACGAGTACAAGGTTTACAAGCTCATCTGGCAGCGATTTGTTGCGTCGCAGATGAATCCTGCGGTATTCGATCAGACCACCGTCGAGATCGACGCGACGAGTGGCGGCGTGGATTATCGCTTCCGCGTCACCGGCTCCGTGCTCAAGTTCGAAGGCTTCTTGAAGGTTTACGAAGAGTCCAAGGACAGCAAGGACGAAGAGGACGAGGCGCTCAAACACAAGCTCCCAGCGCTGAGTGAGGGCCAGAAGCTGACGCTAAAGGCGCTTGATACGGAACAGCACTTCACCGAGCCGCCTCCGCGCTTCAACGAAGCATCGCTGGTCAAGGAATTGGAAGAGCGTGGCATCGGCCGCCCTTCAACGTATTCCGCCATTCTCAGCACGATTCAGGAGCGGCAGTACGTGCAGAAGGTCGGTGGCAAGTTTATCCCTACGGAAATCGGGCTGGTCGTAACCGATCTGTTGGTGGAAAACTTCAAGGACATTTTCGATCTGCAGTACACGGCGCGGCTGGAAGAAGAGCTCGACGAGATTGAAGACGGCAAGGAGCAGTGGAAGAACGCGCTGGCCGAGTTCTACCAGAAGTTCGAGAAGGACCTCCATTACGCTGAAAAGCACATGGAGAACGTGAAGCGGATGGAGAAGCCCACCGACGAGAAGTGCGAACGGTGCGGCTCTCCACTGGTCATCAAGTGGGGCAAGCACGGCTCGTTTTATGCATGCAGTTCCTACGACAAAACCGATCCAAACAGTTGCACGTTTACCAAAGAGAACCCGATTGATCTGCCGGACCTCGATTCGGCGGACCTGCAGGAGACGACGCAGGAGGAATACTGCGAAAACTGCGGACGTCCGATGGTTCTCAAACGTGGGCGATTTGGCCAGTTCATGGCTTGTACGGGATATCCCGACTGCAAGACCACGCGGCGTCTCGACCAGGCGAAGAAGGTGCCCGACATCCCGCTGGACGAAAAGTGCCCCCAGTGTGGACGGAACCTGCTGATCCGCCACGGCCGCTTCGGCGAGTTCGTGTCGTGCAGTGGCTATCCGGACTGCAAGTACGTCAAGCAGAACCTGATTGGCGTCAAATGCCCCGATTGCAAAGACGGAGACATCGCGGAGAAGAAGGCCCGGCGAGGGAACTTTTTCTATGGCTGCACCAATTATCCGAAGTGCGAATTCACCTCGGCATTTAGGCCAGTGGCGGAAGAGTGCCCGGTATGCAAGAGTCCTTACCTGTTGGAAAAGACTCTGAAGGACGGCGTGTTCCTGGTTTGCCCGAACAACAAGCGCACCGCTGCGGAAGAACCCAAGCGCCGCACTAAGAAGAAGAAGGAAGCGCCCGAGAGCACCGTCAAATGCGACTTCTCGAAGTTGATTGCGCCTCCGGCGGCGGTCGCCTGAACGCTTTTTGATCGCAATATGTACAAACCTTGACTCGAACCTCGGCCCGGCGCGAGCCGGGTTTTTCATTCGAAAGGAAACTTCAATGAGCAATCCCCAACCAACTTACCAAGATGCCGATCTTCTCCTGAAGCTCTACGACCTTCGCCGCGAGCCAGTCATGCGGGAAGCCAGGACCTTCTTCGTTCAATTCATGCCACAGTCCTCCGAGGAGGTTTTGGCTATCATGCGCAGCTGGGGAGCAAAGGAAGGCGCCTATTTACGCCAGGTGTCGGGTTACTGGGACATGGTTGCCTCTCTCGTGAATCATGGCGCGCTGAACGAAACTCTGGTTTACGAAAACTGCGGCGAAATGTATTTGATCTATGCCAAGTTGAAGCCGTTCCTGGCGACCATTCGCGAGGGCATGGGATCGCCGGAATATCTCAAGAACGTCGAGAAGCTCGTCGAGGCATCCGCCGACGGCGGCGCTCGCGTGGAGCGCATGCAGGGCCAGTTCAAAGAGTGGGCCAAGAGGATCGAGCAGGCTGCTCCTCAGTCGAAGTAGCGGATCGCTAACTGAGATACTCGCGAATGTAGGGATCGTGACAGCGCAGCAGTTCAGGCGCCGTGCCCTCGAAGATGATCTTGTGGTCCCGGAGAATGAGGAACGTCGTATGGACATTGCGGGACGAACCGTCTTCGACCGGCACCATCTTGTTGAGGCTGCGGTCGAAGTAATGACTGGCCATGGTGAAGGCGTCCTGCAAGCGGTGAGTAACCAGCAGGGAACTGGTCTTGTACACATCGCGCTGTTTGACCACCAGTTCTATGATCGTATCCGATGTTACGGGATCAAGCCCTCCGGTTGGGGAGTCATACAGCAGGACCTCTGGCTGGGTGATGATCGCTCGGGCAATCGCCACACGGCGGCGCATGCCACCTGACAGCTCTCCAGGAAACAAACTGTAGGTCTTCCCTAGTTCCACGAACTCCAACGCTTCCAGCACGCGGGCGTGAATCTCGTCCGTGAGTTTGCCGGTCTCCTCCATCAACCGGTAAGCGACGTTCTCTTCCACCGTCAAGGAGTCGAACAGCGCACTCTCCTGGAACACCATGCCTATGCGTCGGCGTAGTGCATACATATCCTGCTCGCGCATCGCCGAGATTTCATCGCCAAGTACGCTGATGGTTCCGAAATCCGGTTTGATGAGCCCTAGAGCCAGCTTCAGGATGAGCGTTTTGCCGGTACCCGATTCGCCCAGCAGCACCTTGGTCTCGCCGTGCTTGAGATGAAACGAGACGCCATCCAGCACGGGCTGATCGAACGCCATGGAGACATCTTGGAATCGGATCGCAGGGTCGCTGGCCTGGTCAGGTTTGGCTTGAGGTTGCTCGACTGGAGGCGCAAGGCTGGACATGCACTACTTTCCGAAGATCCCCATCAAGAGCTGGGTGATGAAATAGTCGCTCACCAGGATGAGTACAGAAGCTGCGACCACAGCTTGGGTTGTGGCGCGGCCCACGCCCTGTGTGCCGCCCTTGGCCGACATGCCGTAATAGCATCCGATGGTGGCGATGATGAGCCCAAACACCACTGGCTTGCACAGTCCCATGAACACGTCTTCGAAGCGAAGGGATTGGTACGCCGTGCTCCAGTACTCGTTGGCATTCAGCCCCAGACGCAAGAATGAAATCACGAATCCGCCGGTGAGTCCGACCAGGTCGGAGATGATGCTGAGAAAGAACAGCATGACGGCGGTGGCGATCACCCGGGGTGTCACCAGTTTCTTGGTAGGATCGACGCCCATGGCGCGCATGGCATCGATCTGCTCGGTCACTTTCATCGAGCCGAGCTCGCTCGCCATACCGCTGGAGTTTCGGCCCGCAACCATGAGCCCCGTCAGAACAGGGCCAAGTTCGCGCACCATTGACAGCGACACCAATTGTCCGGTGAGAGACAGAGAACCGAATTGCTGCAACGTCGCAGACGTTTGTAGCGCCAGCACGGCTCCAGTAAAGAAGCCGGTGAGAATCACAATGGGAAGCGATCCGACTCCGATGGAATCCGCCTGCAGCAGAGTGTCCGCAATGTAGCGCGGCCTGGCGAACAGATTGCTTAGGGATCGGCCAGCCAGGATTGAGTAATCCTGCACCGCTTCTACATTGTCCTTCGCGACGTCCGTCAGATAGGTGATTGGCATGATCGAATCCAATAACGTGCCCAGACGAGAATATAACAGAGCGGGACTGGCACCCTCGAGCAAGGCCTGCAGTTATCCAGCCGACCGTCCCAGGCGATCATGCGACTCACTCGTTACTTCAACGCCAGAGATATGATTGAGTACCGGTCAATCGCGAGGGTGAGTACTCTGCGCCTCAAGTGCCACTTTCGATCAATTGCGTAGAGCGGGCGCGTAATTTAATATCGGTTACCTGATGAGTTGTGGCGGTATGGCAGGAGGCCGGAGCATGGCGTTTCAAGTGGATCGGAGCGCGTTCGACCCCGATTCGGGTTTTGAGTATTACATCTGCTTCAAGCCGGCGAGCCAAGTCGATGGCGATGAAGTGACCTCGCGCATCTCCATTGAAGTGGCGGTCTCGGTATCAGAGACGGGTGACATTGCCGATCTCAGTTTCGTGCTGCCTAAGGCCTGCCGCAATGACTATTCCCTGACCTACATCAAGAGGGACCCAACCGCGCTTTGTGTGGAGAACAGGGTTTTTGTTTCTCTGCCCGGCCTGAGCGGCGACGCCGTCCTCAATGCACCCGGAACCGTGGAACTCGATAACGGAGGGCGCATCGTCGCCATCGAGATCAACGGTTGTATACCCCACACCACAACCTTTAAACCCGCTCACGCATAAGTGATCCTGCGTCATTTCGTGAGTCCGTCAGGTATGATGACGGCGTGGTAGGCGTGTCCGCTTTCATTCTTGCTGGTGGTCGAAGCTCCCGCATGGGATCCGACAAGGCCCTGCTGCCGTTCGGCGATAAGAATCTGTTACAACTTGCCTTGAGTAAGGCGAAAGCGGTCTCGCAAGAGCCGCTTATCGTGGGCGAAAGGGAACGATATTCTGCCTATGGCGACGTCATCGAAGACCGCTTTCCGGGCTGTGGGCCTCTTGGTGGAATCCACGCCGCTCTCTGTGCTACCCAGGCCGATCTGAACCTGGTGCTGTCAGTGGATATGCCGCTAATGACATCTGACTTTCTCATCTGGCTGGCACAACGAGCGGTAGCTGGAAGGGAATTGGCTTTTGTGCCCGAGGTCCAGGGGAGGCGGCAACCGCTTTGCGCGGTTTATCGCAGGACCGCACAGTGCGTGATCGAGCAGGCATTGAAGATGGGCGACTTCAAAATCGATCATGTTTTTCCCTTGATACCGACTCGCTACATCAAGCAAGAAGAGCTATTCGGGGCAGGCTTTTTGCCTGATATCTTCCGCAACGTGAACACGCGTGACGACTACGAAGCGGTTCGAAAGGCGCGAAACCAAACTCTGCCACAGTCCTCCGAAAGACAAGCCCTATGAACGAACGCAAGCCCTACATCCAATTCGAACATGTACACAAGGCGTTCGGCAGCAAGGCCGTCATCAGCGACTTGAGTTTTGACGTCATGCCGGGAGAGACGGTTTGTATTCTCGGCCGCAGCGGTGTGGGCAAATCGGTCTCGCTGCACATGATCATGGGATTTCTGAAAGCTGACAGCGGTAATGTGTGGGTAGCCTACGAAGACGTCACCAGGTATGCCGAGGCTGAAATGGAACCCATTCGCAAGAAAGTCACGATGGTTTTCCAGAATGGCGCGCTCTTCGACTCGTTGACGGTTGGTGAGAACGTTGCGTTCCCCCTGCGTGAGCGCGGTGGACTCGAAGAAGAACAAATCTACCAAATCATCGACGGTCTCCTGGACATGGTAGGTGTGCGTGAATTCCGCGACCAGTTACCCTCCGACTTGTCGACCGGGATGAAAAGGTCGGTGGCCATCGCGCGAGCGTTGGCCGCGCAGCCGGAAGCGGTGCTCTACGACGAACCCACCACAATGGTCGATCCGTTGATGGCCCATCTACTCGGCGACCTGATCAAGAAGCTCAAACGCCAGCTCAAGCTAACGAGCATCGTCGTGACCCACGACATGGCCCTGGCGAAAAAACTGGCAGACCGCATCCTCTTCCTGCACGAGGCACGTGCCATCTTCTTCGGAACGTTCGCAGAAATGCAGAAGTGCAATGAGCCGATCGTACAGGAGTTTCTCGACCTCGACTCGCTGGATTTTGAGCGTTTTTTTGGCGCACAGCGCCCGCCGCACAGCGCGGGACTCTGAAAGAGACTCTAGAATCCCTGGGCCACCAGGCGATCCACGGTCAAGGCTACAGCCTGGTCATCGCGCTTTGTCCACTTCTCCAGATATTTGGCCACGATGTCGGTCTCGATGTTCACCGGGTCGCCGGGCTGCAGTGATTTCAGATTGGTCATCTTGATGGTGTGCGGGATGATGGCAATGGTGAGCCGCAAGCCCTCTAGTTTGGCTACTGTCAGGCTGATTCCCTCGATCGCGATCGATCCTTTGAACACCAAATACTTATCCAGATCTTGTGGTATGTCGATCAGCAGCCAGAAGTCGTCGGCGTTGGCAATTGGTTCAAGCCCAATCAACCTGCCAGTGCCATCGACGTGGCCTTGGACGATGTGACCGCCCATGCGCGCATCAACCTTTAGCGGCAGTTCAAGGTTCACTTCCGCGCCTTCGGTCATGCGCGAGAACGAGGTGCGGGTCCATGTCTCTTTCGCAAGATCGGCACAGAAGCCATCCGGCTTGATGTCCAGCGCCGTAAGGCACACGCCGCTGACCGCGATGCTGTTGCCTTGCTTGAGTTCCTTCGCTGAATTGGGAGCTCGAATGGTAATGCGATGGTTGCCGCCGGTTTCAACGATGCTAACGACCGTTCCGACTTCTTCCACCAGTCCAGTAAACATAATGACAACCTCGAGATTAGCTCGCGAGAACGAGCCGATTATGAATCGCGTGGTGCTGTATGAATCACGTCCGAATAGGGATCGCGTAAGTATCCCTCAACAGCAAAGTCTTCGCCAAAGCGGTGCAACGTGAGCGAGCGCACGTAGGCCGCCTCGCTCATTTTCCGGTATCCCGTACCCAGCGCCAGGGGGATGGAAGCGGTTCCGGCAATGATCTTTGGCGCATAATAAAAGAAGATCTTGTCCACGATTTCCGCCGACAGCGCGGCCCAATTCACCATGGCGCCGCCTTCGATAATGAGGCTTGTGATATCGCGCTCACCCAGTCGTGCCATTACTCGTTCCAGGTCGGGCCGGCCGCAGGACGTCGTGGCGCCGCTGGGGAAAGCGATCGTTCCATCTTCGAACGGCTGGCGCATGGGGACCTGCTCCACCACGATGCCGTGCGCTTCCAGTTCTTGCCGCTTGTGCTCTTCGGCGAAACAACAGAACACGATGACGTCGTAATTGGCTGTCCTCACAACCCGCGAGTCCAGCGGCAGACGCAAGCGTGAGTCGAGAATCACGCGCAGCAGCGGCCGACGTCGGGGAAGTCCCGTTCGATCGGTAAGCAATGGGTCGTCCGCGATGATCGTCCCCACTCCAACCATGATGGCGTCGCTGGCGTGACGCATCTGGTGCACGTGGGCCCGTGCCACCTCACTGGTAATCCAGCCTCCGCTCGCCACCGATGTGCCCATGGAACTTGGAGCGATTGGGTCACCAGGCGGAGGCGCGATCTTGCCGTCCAGCGTCATCGCCGTCTTCAAGGTGACGAAGGGCATCTTGTAACGGATGTATTTCGCGAACGCCTCATTCAGTTTGCGGGCTTCGGGCTCGTAGAGGCCTTCGTGCACTTCGATGCCGGCGGACTGCAGCTTGGCGAGGCCGCGGCCCGCTACCAAGGGATTAGGGTCGCGCATGGCAACTACAACCCGTGTAATGCCGGCAGCGATGATAGCGTCGGCGCAGGGCCCGGTGCGGCCGACATGCGAGCACGGCTCCAGGTTCAGATAGAGGGTAGATCCATTTGCTCGGTCGCTGGCCGCCTCGATCGCAAGCACCTCGGCGTGTTTTATGCCGTCATAGGTGTGCGTGCCACGGCCCACAACCTTGCCTTCTGACGAAACCAGCACCGCGCCAACCCGTGGATTCGGCGACGCCAGGGCTATGCCCCGGCCGGCGAGTTCCAATGCCTGTTGCATGTAGCGCACATCGTTGGATTTGGTCGGCATCTTCAGTTAAACAGCGATTCCACAAAATCTCTTGCGTTGAAGGGCAACAGATCGCCGATTTTCTCGCCGACTCCGACGTAGCGCACGGGCAAGCCCAGTTCCTTGGAGATGGCCACCACGACCCCGCCTTTTGCTGTGCCGTCCAGTTTGGTTAGAACGATGCCGGTGACGCCCGCCGACTGCGTGAATAGTCGGGCCTGCTGCAATCCGTTTTGTCCGGTCGTAGCGTCCATCACGAGCAGTGTCTCGTGCGGAGCCGAAGGGATGAAACGCTGCGCCGTGCGTCGCATTTTTTCCAATTCGGTCATCAAGTTGCTTTTGGTGTGCAGGCGGCCAGCCGTATCGACAATTACAAAATCTGTATTTCGCGCTTTGGCGGCCTGCAGCGCGTCGAAAAGAACCGCCGATGGATCTCCGCCCGGCTTGTTCTTGATGACCTCGACTCCGGTGCGGTCACCCCAGATCTCAAGTTGTTCGATGGCCGCAGCGCGAAAGGTGTCGGCCGCCGCGAGTAACACTGTTTTGCCCTGCGAGCGCAGTGCGTACGCCAGCTTGCCGGTTGAAGTAGTCTTTCCCGTACCGTTCACTCCGACCACAAGAATCACTTCCGGTTCGCCCTCCACCTTCAGCACCGGACGCTGCTCGGCGACATTGAGAATCTTTAGCAACTCTTCTTTCAGCACTCGTTTAAGTTCAGCGACATCGCCAATTTGCTTGCGATCCACCTTGGCACGCAAGGTTTCGAGCACGGCGGACGTGGTCGCCGTACCCAGGTCCGCGGCAATGAGCGTGGCTTCCAGTTCATCCAGCGTGTCGCGGTCGATTTCCTTGCCGATTGAGGCGAGATCTTCAATGCGCTCGCTAAGGCTTTCACGCGTGCGCGTGACCGCCTCTTTCATTCGTTCCAGGAAGCTCGGCTTTTCTTCGGTACTGCCAAATAGGGTCTGAATCATCAACAGGTCCGTCGCGAGCCATCTGGATCGTGTTCCGCGGTGGAGGTCCACTGACGCGGAGCTTAAGCAGTCGCGAATCCTTAATTATAGACAAGCTTGCTCTGTGCCGCTGTGACGGCCTCGGCGCTGGTCAGGAGTGCTTCCTGCGAATCCGAGACTGCAAATCCATCATCCAACGGACATTCCGCAAGCGAGCAGCTTCGACATTGCCCGTTGAAGGATTTGTATACTGTCTAGAAACCCACTGGTGGACCTTCTTACATTGCGCCGACTATCGATTTCTTCTCTCCAGATGACCGCGGCTTCATTATGTCCTCGACGGCAACTCATGCGGGCCATGGTCCTGCTTTGGCTGCTGTGTATGTCGGCAGTAGCGCAGGTCCCGTCCCCGTGGGTCGATACCAAACCGCTTTCCGTGGACACGGGTGTCACCGGCCTCAAACTCACACTCCGGCAACTGCACACGACGGCTCGACTGATGCACACTACCGCCCATCCGGACGACGAAGATGGTGGCATGCTGACGCTTGAGTCCCGCGGGCGCGGCGTCACCGCATTGCAGCTGACACTGAACCGCGGCGAGGGCGGACAGAACAAGCTGGGCAGCAACTTGCTCGACCAACTCGGAATCCTGCGGACGCTCGAGTTGCTCGGAGCGGACCGCTACTACGGCGTGGAGCAGAGGTTTACCCGAGTTGCTGACTTCGGTTTCTCCAAGACCCCTCAGGAGACCTTTGAGAAGTGGGGCGGACATGACATCGCACTCGCCGACATGGTGAGAATCATTCGTACGTTTCGTCCTGACGTGATCTGTACCCGTTTTCAAGGTTCATCCCGCGACGGTCACGGCAATCACCAGGCGTCCGGCATCCTCTCGCGCGAGGCATTTCGCGCCGCGGCCGATCCGGCGAAGTTTCCTGATCAAATTCGCGAAGGGCTGTCGCCCTGGCAGGCGAAGAAGTTGTACATGGATAACGTGCGGCCACCGGACGAGTGGAATGTCGAATTGGAAACCTCGCAGGACGATCCTCTACTCGGCGAGTCCTACGTAAAGTTCGCATGGAAAGGTCTGCAACATCAGCTTTCGCAGGGCGCTGGAGGCTGGACGCTTTCCGATGGCCGTCGAACCAGCTACTACAAGCTTATCGATTCGGTTCTGCCCAATACTCCGGTCAGTACGACCCACGAAAAAGATTTCTTCGATGGGATCGATACTTCGCTGCCGGCACTCGCCACTCGTCTTGGTGCAGACGCAGCAAAGGTTCCATGGTTACGTGAGCAACTCGAAGAGATTGCCAAGCTGGTTGACGAGTCAACTGCCGCAGTTGAGAAGAATCCTCAATCTGGCGGAAAACTGTTTTTGCACGGGCTGAAACTCACGCGCACGGCGATCGGCAAGATCGGAGCATCGACCTTGCCTGCTCCGGAAAAAGCGGACCTTCTGACCAATCTGCGCACCAAGGAGCAAGAGTTCGAGAAGGCGGCAAACCTTGCTTATGCCGTCGAGATGGGAATCGGACCGGGGACGCCTGACGGTCGTCCCATGGCAGAAGAATTCGATACGGGGAATGGAAAAGCGCTGGCGGCGGTGATTACGGCAGGAAAGTCCTTTTTGCTGCTGGCCAAGCTGCATAACGGCAGCACGTTGCCAATGGAACTGAAAGAGTTTGCGCTCAATGTTCCGCGCGGCTGGCAGTACGAATTATTCATGGACAAGGTCCCCGCGCAGATCGCGCCGGGTGATGGATGTGCCCTGATGTTCCGAGTGTCGCCTCCAGTTGATGCGCAAATAACCAAGGCTTACTTCCACCGCAATGATCCGGAGACAGATTCCATTTACCAGATCGATCGGCACGAATATGAGACGCTGGCGCTACCTCCTCCGCCCGTATCTGCGCGGGTAGTGTATGCCATCGAAGGGCAGGAAGGGGAACTGAGCACCGTAGCTCGTACCCCGATTCACGACACCCAAGGCGAGGCATGGTCGATGCCGCTTGCGGTCGTACCGGCGTTTTCGGTGAATACTTCACCATCGACGCAGGTTATTTCCGCTGGACCCAATCCCTCAGCCGAGTTAAGCGCAGTTGTTCGTTCAACCCTGGACCATGCTTCGAGTACCGTGCGCCCGGAGACACCCAAGGGCTGGCGAGTGCAACCAGAGTCAGCGGTCTTAGATTTCGCGAACAGCGGAGAACATTCCTCCGAATTCAAGGTGCTGCCAGACGGCGCCGCGGAAGGGCGTTACCGTGTACAGGCTGCCGTCACCGCCAACGGTCGCGAATTCGCGGAAGGCTACAGCCTGGTTACCCGCCCCGATATCGGCGGGTTCTTCTACTACCAGCCCTCAGTGCAACGTACTGCAATCGTGAATCTGAAAATCCCACCGAACCTCAAGGTGGGATACATTATGGGCGCGGGCGACGACATCGCGACTGTCCTGCGGCAGGTCGGTCTGGACGTGACCGTGCTTACTGCTGACGAGGTCGCGCATGGGAACCTCGGGCAGTTCGACACAATTGTGCTCGGCATCCGCGCTTACGACACGCGCGATGATGTGAAGAAATACAACCAACGCCTGCTCGACTACGCCCGTGGCGGCGGCACGTTGATGGTTCAATACAACACCGAGCCGAGCAACTTCAATACAGGCAACTTCATGCCGTACCCCGCCCAACTGAGCCGGGCACGCGTCGCTGTCGAGCAGGCACCCATCACAGTTCTCGATCCGAAAAGCCCTGCCTTCCTCTATCCCAATGCCATAACCGGACACGATTTCGATGGCTGGGTGCAGGAGCGTGGGCTCTACTTCATGGACAAGTGGGACGACCATTTCACGCCGCTGCTGGCGTGCAACGATCCTGGTGAGGATCCGCAAAAGGGAGGCTTGCTGGTGGCACAGTATGGCAAGGGTTATTACATCTATAACGCTTATGCCTTTTTCCGCCAGCTACCGTTCGGCGTTCCCGGCGCGATCCGTCTCTATGTCAACCTGCTAAGCGTGGGACATGAGCCCAGGTGAGCCTACCGAACAACCTGAGCTGATCCGTGGAGTCGGTTTAGCTGGCGCGACCACGCTGAACATGATCGACATGATCGGCGTAGGTCCGTTTATTACCATTCCACTTATCGTCAGCGCTGCAGGTGGTCCACAGGCTATGCTCGGCTGGATCGCTGGCGCGGTCTTTGCCCTCTGCGACGGTCTGGTCTGGGCGGAGTTGGGCGCGGCAATGCCCACTGCCGGTGGATCCTATCAATACCTCAAAGAGGCTTACGGGCCAAACTCGCTAGGCCGCTTGCTGTCCTTCCTCTTTATCTGGCAGTTGTCCTTTAGTGCGCCACTTTCCATTGCGTCAGGCTGCATCGGCTTGGCGCACTATGCTGGATACATCTGGCCCGGCCTGAACCACATCTGGCTGTCGCATACATATCACTTGGGAGTGCCTCTGCTCGGTTCGCTCGATGTCAGCACTGTCCTGCTGTCGGGAACCCTTGTCGCCATGGCAAGTTGTGCCTTCATCGTCTTCCTGCTGTACCGCCGCATCACTGTGATCGCGAAGATGGCTGAGTTGCTCTGGGTTGGAGTGGCGATCGCGATTGCCTGGATCATCTTCGCCGGCCTCACCCATTTCAACCCCGCTCGCGCCTTCGATTTTCCCAAGGGCGCATTCACGCTGTCCCCGGCGTTCTTCACAGGCATGGGCGCCGCCATGCTCATAGCAACATACGACTACTGGGGCTATTACAACGTGTGTTTCCTGGGTGGCGAGGTCAAAGACCCGGGACGCACGATTCCGCGTGCCCTGATCCTATCCATTCTGGCCGTCGCTGCGATCTACATCGTGATGAACATCAGCGTGCTCGGCGTCATTCCCTGGCGCGAGATGACCGGGCACACTACCGAGCAGAACAACTACATCGTCTCGGTTTTTATGGAGCGCATCTACGGCAACTGGGCTGGTCGCACCATTGCCGCCCTGATCATTTGGACTGCTTTTGCCTCGGTGTTTTCGCTGCTTCTGGGATATTCCCGCGTCCCCTATGCTGCCGCCCTCGATGGCAACTACTTTCGTGCCTTCGCCCGCGTACATCCCGAAAAGCGATTCCCCACAATCTCATTGCTGGCCTTGGGCGCCGTCGCAATGTGTTTTTGCCTGCTCCGCCTGGCTGACGTCATTGCGGCCCTGGTGGTCATCCGGATCCTGTTGCAGTTCATCGTGCAAGCGGTGGGGGTAATAGTCTTGCGCCGCCGCCGGCCGGACATGCCCCGGCCTTTCCGTATGTGGCTTTACCCGGTGCCCGCATTGATGGCCATCCTTGGGTTCTGCTACATCCTGTTCGCGCGCAAGAACTTTCAGCGGGAGATCAAGTATGCGTTTCTGATTCTGGTCGCTGGATTGCTCGTTTATTTTGTGCGGTCTTGGAAGAGGCGAGAGTGGCCGTTTACGGCCTTGCCAGCTAGAGCAGAGATTGCTGGCTGACCCGGTCATTTGAACCCGCACAGATTAGGAATGGGCTAGAATGCTTGGCACGCAGTCCCAGCATTTTCGTCAGACATCCGCAAAGGAGCTTTCCATGAAAAAGCGCATCGCAGTTTGTTACCTTTTGGCGAGTCTAGCCATCACAGCGACAGCAATCGCCGCCGACCCGCAGGCCAAATCGGATCCTAAACCGACATTTGCCTCGGTGCTCGATCACCAACTGAGCGGCACCGAAAAGGCCGTTGTTCCAGCCGCCGAGGCTATGCCTGAGGACAAATACGATTTTGCGCCCACCCAGGGTGAGTTCAAAGGTGTGCGCACCTTTGGCGCTGAGGTCAAACACATGGCGGTGGCCAACTACGCACTCGGCGCGGCGATTCTGGGCGAGAAGCCACCAGTTGATCTCGGTGGAGGTCCCGACGGACCAGCCAACATCAAGTCGAAGGCCGAAACCACGAAGTTCCTGAATGACTCGTTTGTTTACGCCCACAAGGCCGTCAACAGCATTAACGAGACGAATATTCTAGAACCCGTCAAGAGTCCATTCGGCAGCAACATGACCACGCGTCTTGCGCTTGCCATCAGCGTCATTGGCCACCCTTACGATCACTACGGACAGATGGTCGAGTACCTCCGCATGAATGGCATTATTCCGCCCGCGAGCCGAAAGTAGGTTACAAGTTCCACGGCGCAGTGTTCGCGGAAACGGGGCGCGTGTGAACGCGCCCTCAGGCTGCTGAAAAAGCGATTTTGGGTAGTGCTGGCCTTCAGGCCAGCGTCTAGGTCGCCTGTTTTTGATTTCCTTCGCGGACTTTAGAGACTGTGTCGCAACCGGCAAATGCATTTTGCAGTGGGAAGAGAGATGCGAAAGACACTTGAATCAGCCGCGCAGCGGCGGAACTTGTGTTAGTCCCGGGCGTAAGCCCGGGGTCAAGTGGGAAACTAAATCGAGCCGCGTAGCGGCGGCACAGTTGCGACACAGTCTCTTTAGTCCGCGCACGACTCCCTTTACGGGCTTTTTCAGCAACCACGGGGCGCGTGGGAACGCGCCCTCTCCCCTGCTGGGAGCCCTGTAACTCTCGTTTACAATCCCGTACAGAGGCTGTCGAGCGAGAGCATGCATATCCCTGACGGATATTTGAGTCCTTCAACGTGTGCGGTCCTCTATGCGGGAGCGGGCGTCGGTTGGTATGAAGCGTTGCGGCGAATCAGGCACACCCTGAATGCCCGCATGGTCCCTCTCATCTCTGTCTTTGCGGCGTTTTCCTTCGTGCTGATGATGTTCAACCTTCCGCTTCCCGGGGGTACGACCGGGCATGCCCTGGGTGTGACAATCGCAGCCATCGTGATTGGCCCCGCCGGGGCTATCCTGTCGATCTCGATCGCCATCGCCATACAGGCTCTCTTCTTCGGAGATGGTGGCATCACCACACTTGGAGCGAATTGTTTCAATATGGCCATCATCGGATCGCTGGCGGCCTATGCCTCCTATCGGATGATTGCTGCCGGAGCGGCTATCGGTTCGCGCCGACGACTCGTTGCAGCTGCCATGGCAGGCTACCTTGCAACCAACCTGGCGGCCTTTATTACCGCCGTTGAGTTTGGAATCCAGCCACTGCTCTTTCGCGACGCGCGGGGTGTACCGCTATATGCGCCTTACACGCTAGGCGTTGCCATCCCGGCCATGATGATAGGTCACCTGGCAGTTGCTGGCATCGCAGAGGGAGCGCTTGCTGCGGGGGTTGTTGCCTATCTGCAGGTCGCAGATCCGTCGCTATTACAAAACACCTCGGGGCTCGAGCCCGCCTCCGAGCATCCACCAGCCCCGCGGCAACCTCTTCGCAAGCTTTGGATTACGGTAGCGCTGCTGCTGCTGCTGACTCCCTTGGGTGTTCTCGCCGCAGGAAGGGCGTGGGGAGAATGGAGTGCTGCGGAGTTTTCCAGTGCGGAAGGCCGGAGTCGTATTACTGCCTCTTCCCAACGCCAGCCTGCTCCCCCGAATGCTCCAACCGGCCTGCAACGTCTCTCCACACTCTGGACTGCGCCCATTCCGGATTACGCTCCTCGATTCGTGAAGAGCCCTTCGCTTGGATATTTGCTGTCCGGAATGTTCGGCGTCGGGCTCGTGGCGTCGCTTTCCTTGGCCGTGCAGAGTTATCTCCAGAGGCGGCGTAGCACGGGCCAGGCGACATGACGCGCAACCGGGCGCTAGGCTCGACGCTGGTTGGCCTGACGCGGGCACTGGCGCATGCCCTGGTGTCAGAGCAGGTGGCAAGAGAGCGCGGCTTTCTACAGTCGCTGGACCCACGAGTACGCGTTGCCGGGCTACTGGCAATGGTTCTCGCCGTCACACTTTCGCACCGCATCAGTGTGGTGCTCGCCCTGTTTGGCGTAGCTGTGCTCATCGCGTTGTTTTCGAGGGTTAGTCTCTACACGCTGGCGACCCGGGTTTGGCTGGCAGTCCTGCTGTTCACTGGAGTGATCGCCCTTCCGGCAGTGTTCCTGACGCCCGGTAACACAATCTTGACGATCGGCGGCGGATCGTTGCGCGTCACCTCGCAGGGCGTAACCGCAGCCCTGCTGCTGATCTCCCGTGTGGAGACTGCAGTTACTTTCACCACGCTTCTGGTTCTGTGTACTTCCTGGATGCACGTTTTGAAGGCCCTTCGGGCCTTTCACATCCCACAGGAAGTTGTGATGATGCTGGCCATGACGCATCGCTATATCTTCCTGCTGGCCGAGACTGCCAGCCAGATGTTTGAATCGCGCCAGAGCCGCACGGTTGGCGTTTTGGATGGCCCGACGCAGCGGCACATGACTGCGCGAACCGCCGGAGTCCTACTCAGCCGGAGTGTCGAGTTGAGCAATGAAGTGTTTCTCGTGATGCAGTCGCGCGGCTTCCGTGGAGACGCGAAAGTCCTCTCCGAATTTCGTATGCGCGCCTGGGACTACCTCGGGCTGATTGCGTTTCTGGTTGCTGGCAGCTTTGCGGTGTGGATGGGAAGATCATGAACGCCGGCTTCATCTTCGAAGTACAGAACGTCAGCTTCGAGTACGAAAAAATTCCGGCTCTTCGAGGACTTTCGCTCACCATCGAGCGCGGTCACTCGATAGCGCTGGTAGGCGCAAACGGCTCCGGCAAATCCACATTGCTGCGCTTGCTCGATGCGCTGTGCTTTCCGTCCAGCGGCACCGTCAGCTTCTGCGGCGATCCCCTCACGGCCGAAAAGCTTAACCGTGACAACTTCGCGATGTTGTTCCGCCGTCGTGTAGCACTCGTCTTCCAGAATCCCGATGTTCAACTTTTCAACCCAACCGTCTTTGACGAAGTAGCGTTCGGGCCGCTGCAGATGGGATGGTCCTCCGCAGAAGTTATTGCCAGGGTTGACGACACGTTGCAGTTGATGGGCATTCCGCATCTTCGTGAGCGCGCGCCCTATCGCCTCTCCGGCGGCGAAAAGAAGCGCGTCGCCCTCGCCTCGGTGATCGTGCTCGATCCCGAGGTGTTGCTTCTCGACGAACCCACATCCATGTTGGATCCCCGCAGCCAGAGCCAGCTCATCGACCTCATCCAGCAATGGAAGGGCACTTCCAAGACCGTCATTACCGCCACTCATCAACTCGAGATCGTCGAGGACATCGCCGACCGTGTGTTCGTGCTTGAGCAGGGAAGCGTAGCGGCCAGCGGTTCGGCCCACGACATACTCTCGGATGGCGACCTGCTTCTGCGCGCCAACCTCGTCCACGCCCATCGCCACAAACACGGCGAGATTACCCACTCGCATCCGCATGTGCATTCTCACGGCGAACATAAGCATTGACCTCGTGTCAGGACTTGCACCTTGCCAAGGCCACCAAGGGCAAGCGAGGACATTGGTTACCCCTCCCCCCCACCTCGCAAAATCCTTGTTTTGATGGAGATACGAGAAAATAGCGCGCAAAGTATTGAGCCCGTAGGGGTTATAGGCAAAGTCCTGTGTACAAAGGAGTTAGGCGTGATTTTTGGAGGGCGGACCGAGGCTGTGGCAGGGAGATGGGCAAGAAATCGAGAACGAACAGGACCCATCACAGGTCGAACCACCTTCACTTCGGCGATGAGGTGAAGATCCGGCTGCGTCTCTGAGGACACAGCTCTCCCTCATCGTTCCAGCGGTAGTGTACGCAGCAGCAGAGGAAAACACCAAGCGAGTTAGTCACGGTTGAATGTGATGGGTGACCGGTGCCAACGTTTGGGCGAGCCCCAGATTTGTCAACGGAGGCAAATGTCAGGCATCCGCCCGCCTGTTATTCTTGTCCCACGGGTGATAGCAATGAACCGGCAAGTCGAACAGAAACGCGAGCAGATTGCTGCAATTTGCCGGGAATATCACGTTCGTCGCCTGGCGCTCTTCGGCTCGGCGCTGCGCGACGACTTCGATCCTTCCCGCAGCGATCTTGACTTGGTGGTCGAATTCGAGCCGCTGGCTTCCGGCACGTATGCCAGCACTTACTTCGGCCTGATCGAGGCGCTGGAGCGTCTTTTCCAGCAACGTGTGGACCTGGTCGAAGCCGGTTCCGTTCGCAATCCATACTTTCGTCGGGAAATTGAATTGCACCAGGAACCGCTGTATGCCGCGTAGCTTGCGAGCTTACCTGTGGGACATCGACCGGGCTGCAGCCGCGCCCAGGTCAAGTCCCTGTTGTGCCCCAGTTCTTGGGATCACAGCAACGAAAGGCCCCGCCCTACCTTCGGTAGAACGGGGCACCCAAATGAGATTTTGCGTTGCCCGGGCCACCCGCCACCCACATTCATCGTTTATGGGACTGAGCGCAAGAGGGTGGGGCGCCCGGCCACCGGCCCTCAACGTCGCTCAAGTAAGACATCCGGCGCCTTGGAAATGTCGTCGATATCACAATTGCTCTGTACAGGAAGCACTGCTTTCGAGAAAAGCGGCGCGTATGCTAGCTAAATAGGGAGTAGTCTCTCAAATGTAGCCCGTCCGAGAGTTTGTTCTGTCACAGCGGAATCGGTCGATGAAGAGATTAACCCTTCGCGCAGAAACCGGCACTCCAGGACTTTTGTTCCTGACGGAGTCAATCGATGCCGTCGCGTACAACTGGGAGGCCGTTCGAATTCTGGCCTTCCCCTCCGAACCCAAGCAATCCGAGCACCTGCGGGGCTTTCTTGCCAAATACGTTCGTTCGAGACTGACCTCCCGAAGGTCGTCCGATATCCATCGTTTCGTCCGCGAGTTCAAATCGGGGAACCGAAGGTATACCTGTCGTGCCTTGAGTCTTTGTTCAGAGGATGGGAGTTCCCAAGCTGATGGCACAACTACGGCGTTGCTGCTCGAGCGGCGACCCGCAACCGCCGAGTTGCTCATGAAGAAAGCAACGGCGGAGTTTCGTCTCACGCAGCGGGAGAGCCAATGCGTTGCCTTGCTTCTCCAAGGGATGACGACCAAGGAAATCGCTCAAGTCATCAACCTCAGCCCCAATACCGTCAAGTCTTTCCTTCGGCTCATCATGGCCAAGATGGACGTCTCGACCCGATCGGGCGTCGTCGGCAAAATCCTGTTTGCTGATCTACATTGAAACCGTACGTCCCACAGCACAGATGGGGAGTCCAAGTGATCCCATTCACCTGTGAAACTACTGCATTGTTTTTCCAAGGCTCACTTCGTCGCAACTCCCTCCGGCAACTACTGAACTTCGGAACCCACTCCTTCTACTACTAGGCATCCAACCTCACTCGCCGTCTCGATCGATCGGGCCCATTCGCACCCTGCTAACCAAATACAGCGCCCCTGGCGCTAAGAGCCCTATCCCCCAAATGGGTGAGTACTTTTGAACGCTCCAGACGGGCGATTGCGCGGCAGCACTGCTGGTCACACACTAGGGTCGTGCCCAAAGAGGAGGAAGAGGAATGAAGTTGAAAGCAGTGGGGATTATCTTGGTTGCCACAATATTGGTTGCGCCGGCATTTGCTAATGCGGTATTCACGCTGGGCAACCACCCGCAACCCAACGAACAGAACATCCTGTTCACCAGCTTCCAATCGGGAGCAACCGTCAACGGCTTCACGAACTTCACCAACACTCTCGTGCAGTTCTCGTCGACAACGGACACTCTGGTAGTGACCGCTGTCGGACAGGCTAAGGTCACCGCCATGGATGGCCTGGTCAACGACATAACCATCTCAGTTCCTGGGACTACCTTCGAGGATTTCATCCTCAATCCGTTTAACCCGGCCGCTAACAACGACCTGACGATCACGGTGACCATGAGCGACGCCTCCGTCTTCACCTTCGGGCCGTATGGTTCCATAAACGGAAATAACTTCCTCACCATAACGACCAGCGGCGGCGAACTGATCTCGAGCGTCACGGTCGACTCGGTGGGGGGATTTGATGACCTGCGGCAGCCGCGTATCTCGGGCATCACGGGAGCCTCGGTACCTGAGCCATCCTCGCTGTTGCTGCTCGGTAGCGGTGCACTCGGAATTTTGGGAGTACTGCGGCGTAAGCTGATTGGCTGAAATTCTTCGCATTGCGTCGCTTTCGTTTTAAGCCGGAGTCTCCAAGCTCCGGCTTTTCATCGCTGAGCCACAATTCATTCGCCTCCCCGCCGGAACGCTGCCTGGGCTTGTTTAACAAACCCCTGAGTCCCGTAACGCCCGGCGGCCGGGTGGCCGATTCACGGCCCTCTTTTGGGCTTGTGGGGATTTTCGTTCCTACAACCGAACGGTCGCTGTTACCACCGAAAAACCCCGCTCAAGCTTCGCTTGAACAGGGCACCCGCTTTACCCGGGCCACGCATTATAAAAGGGCGCCCCTTTCGAAGTAGGCTGTGGTTGCTGTGATGAGCAGTAAACCAAGCCTGACGAAAAGAACACCCGATGGATAGCATCAAGTATGTTGGTCTGGATGTCCACCGCCGGGTGCCCCATTCAAGGCCTTCTTTTGGCCTTGAGTGGGGATTTCGTTGCTCTCAGTCAGGTGCAGCCCCACTCGCGGCACCCGCTGGAAAACGGTCGCCTGCTTAATAGTGTGAAATGCCCCGCCCTGGCCAAAAGAAGGCTAGAACGGGGCACCCAAATTGGTTAATTCGTTGGGCCACCCGGCAAATGTACCTCTGGCATCTTCGCCTTGTCCCGGATCGGATAGGTTACGACTTGGCCTGTTTATCGACTCCGCATTGTCAATGGCAGTATCGGAACAACCGCCCACTGAGCTCCGGCTCCCACGCCGTCGGCCGTCGCGACCCATCCGAAGACTCCAGATCGCGGATCAGTGTTGCGAAAGAAATCGCATTTCCGCCAGGTTCCGCGTTGCGGAGGAATGCTAGCGGTTCCGTTGTAACACTGCGGTTCGTAGTTGCCTGCGGCGCCTTCAAAATATCCATTCGGTGACCAGTTGCTCCCAACGTGACCATCGATTTCGCTCCGTCCCGTTACGGTCAGAGTGTCTGAAATGCAGTGGTCGCTGCTCCACAAAAAACCGTTGTAGTTCTGGTTGCCCTGCATATCGCACCACCAGCCAGAAGCCTGGCCGTATTGGCTTCGCCTGCCAATCGCGAGCATAGAGTAGATATCTTGCCCGTCAAAGGGCCGGCCCGTTGCTGCGAGGGGGGACACATTGAACCAGTTCTGCGCCGCATAGCCACTGCCGTCCTGGTCGGTGACGTTGCGCTGTATAAGGGGCGAGCCCGTGGTTCCCGAGTCGATGTGTGATGGGGTGACGATGTAATCGTAGTATTGGTTCAACTCAGCCCCTATCGGTGTGATGCTGGCGTTTCCCGCCGGCCCAATTACCATCGATGCTCCGCCGGCAAATGACCCGAGGGGCTCGTTGCCTTCCGAATACGGATGAATCCACACCCCGCTGGTTGCGTGGAAATTGCACTGATGATTCAGTTGCGTGCTGGCGCTGATGTATGTCCCTCCATAGAGCGAAGTTTCCCAAAACCCGCAGTTTCCGTTTCCTTCCGCTTTGGTATTGGACACGACCAGCAGGTTCGCACCACCAAGCTCATAGTGCAGGCCATCGCCACGATTGGAATTGAATTTCGAATCTCGAATCTGGGACATATTACTGTCCATCAACACACTCGGAGGTGCAGGAATCCCGTAGTTTAGGGAGGCGCGGCCGCCGTGTCCTTGGAAGCAGCGTACTTCTACATTGTCGATTACGGTGCCGCCCCCTATCTCGATTCCACTATAATCTTCAACCACGGTCCCGCTGGTTGTGCAGTTACCACCTTGCAGATATAGATTAGCAAGTTGATCGTGAGCGCGAGTCAATATGCCTCCGCTATTGGCTTTCCAGCACATATGCGCCTGATAGCCTCCGGTGCCTTCGAGGCGAATGTCCCACGGCAGGTCAAGCGTCGCACTCAGATATAGGTCGCAGTTGTTGCCGAAGTTTCCCTCTGGCGCCAGACGAGGGATCTCAAATTGCGCTATATTTTTTTGTCCGTAACGCTTGTCGGCGGTTGGATCAATGCCATTGGCCCTCCAGATACAGGCTTGCAAGGCCGTAACGCTGTCGTGACAGTTCCTACCCGTCGACGGATCACAATGTGGGCCTGCGGGGAGCACGCCTGGGCACATCCAGACGTTTATCTGGCAAAGAGCTGATCCAGCCACGCCAAGGAGCACGATGCCCAAGAATGCTACCTGCCAGCTGTTCGGGAAAAATTTCAGCATTAAGCCGAGCGGTACGCCGCGATGTGATCGTATGCTTACTGCTTTCGGTCTGATCTGAAGTACTCTATGACGTCCTAAAACCACTGACATGACAATCTCCTCGCAAATCGGGAACGCGAAGGATTCGCACGCGAAGTCTTCCCCAAGATTTGGAGAAGGGTTTGAGCGTCTCCGACCGACAGTAGGAGGTTATGAGAAACGGACCGAACCTACCGCTGCCATTTTCTTTATCGTCACGTTTGCGCTGATGTTTACATACACCGGGCGGGCACTAATAACCCCTTGGGTGTCTCGTCCGCAGGGGGATTACAAGCGATCTGACCAGGATCGCCGGGTGCCCCACCCTCTTGCGTTCAGTCCCATAAACGATGAATGTGGGTGCCCCATCCTTTCGCCGCCTTTGCGAAAGGGTGGGACGTACGAACTGTCACGCCTGGTGCCCCACCCTCCGTTGTCAACCCGAAACGAAAGTGGGTGTCCCATCCCTTCGACTGCGCTCAGGGCAGGCTCTTTCGCCGCCTTTGCGAAAGGGTGGGAAGAACGGTCTTCCAACGCGCGACCTCGGGCGTTTCTATTCCCACCCTTTTGCTGCGCAAAAGGATGGGGCACCCAGATTTGTGGTCGAGTGAAGGAGACACTAACACCCTCACACGTGTCCTCCGTCACCGACTCAGTTCACACAATCTTCTAGCTTGAATCCGTGCCTGCGACACTCGAGCGCCATTACGACACGTGCAGCGCGCACTTCATCACGGGCAGTTGCTACCAGCGTAGGCCGTTGCTTGACGAAGTCACCATCACGCCCAAGCCATTGATTCTAAACAACCACGTAAAACGTTTTTAGGTGTTATAGTCCACTACACCACCCTTTACGAAGCGCGAAGAGCTCTAATAATGAAACCGGAATTTCACCTGCACCGAGCACATAAAGGGATCAGCCCAATGCGTGCCTCCGAAGGTATTGCTGGTATCGACCATGTACCGCTGGTTGGTGATGTTGGTGCCGATGAAGCGCACCATCCAGTTTTCCCCGAACGACTTTCCCACCGACAGATCCAGAGTGTAGTAGCCCGGCAGATGATCGGGACCGTTCCCGTTGAGGAAACCGGAACCATAGTTGATCGTAACCGCCGCAAAACTGTGCCATGGCAAGTTCCCATCGAAGCCCGCCGAAAGGGTGTTGCGCTGGTCGTGGTCCAGATAGAACGCCCCGCCGGACGGCGGGGAGAAATCAGTTAGACCACCGGTGACGGCGCCGACACCTTCCGCAAATTGGTGCGAGTAAACGAGATGAGCGTGATAGCGGTGGAGAATTAGCGGCGAGCGGATCGTGGCTTCTTCCCCCTCAATGATGGCTCCCTGAATCGTGAGCGGCAGGAAGATGTTGGAATTGCCAATCACTTCGTGGTCAAAGAAGTTCCGCACGCTGGTGTGGAAATAAGTGATGCTGGAGGTCCAGTCTCGAACTGGAATCGTGATGCCATACTCCTGCTGGATGTCGCGCTCACCTTGCAGAGGCAGAAATCCCAGTCCGTGGCTGTTGGCGAAATCGAGCAGCGAACCGGAAACGGTATCGAGCGGTGGAGGCTGGTAATAATACGAATAAGCGGCCCGCAGCACCCAGTTCCACTTGGGGAGCGTGACAGCCACTCCCAATCGCGGGTCGAACGCGTTTTCGGTGAGGTTGCCGGAAAAGTGTGTCATCCGGAGTCCGCCTGTGAACGTCAGCCATGAAGCTGCCTTGAACTGGTCCTCGAGAAAGCCGGCAAACACGAAACCGCCGGGATACACCCGTTGGTTGAACCGTTGCCCTGAGCCATCGTTGGCGATCACCGAAAAGAGCGTGTTGTCCTGCTGGGCGAATGCATAAATCCCTGCGCGGGCGTTGTTCCGCTTATTGAGCCACGACAGCGTGGCCTGTCCGCCCTCATAATTGGAGGCGCGATTGTCCGTTGTGATCGGGACATCGTTCGGCCCTCCCTCGTATGCCGCTCGGTTGAAGTGATAGAACGGCGAGACGATCAACATGAGACCCGGCGAATAGGTGTGGACCCACGTGCCGGTCGCAAAAATGTCCTGCTCGCGCTGGCGATCGTTAATCCCAGCCGCTTGCATGTCAGGATCGTTCGGCACCTGGTAATAGTCGAGCCTGAGCCCGGCGTCGAAGCGGAACTGGTCCTTGGGATTGCGGTTGTAAATCAGCGAAGTAAATGCGCCGCCGCCTTCGGCCTGATTGTGTAAGTTAACGCTGGTAGGTGTCTCAAGTCCCCACTGAGTGCTGTTACCACCGGCGCTGATGTAGTAAGCAAACGTCGAGGTGTGATCGCCAAAGCTCAACCAGTCATCGGTCTGGTTGTAGTTGCCGTAACTGGCGATGAGCTCGGCCTGCCGATTACGCTCGAAACCCGTATTCGGAGCCACGTTGAAGACGCCGTAGGTGCGGTCGCCGTATTCAGCAGCGAAGCTGCCGGTTTCAGCCTGAAGGTAGGAGACATCCTTGGGGTTGAACTGCGGTCCGACGTTGGAAGCGATGTTGGTGTTGGGGATCGGTACGCCGTCGATCGCCCACGTGACCTGGTGGCCGCCGCGAACGTGCAATTGGTCGTGCACCATGTACGAACCGGGAACAAATTCGGTGATGATCTTGAAGCTGTTACTGGCGTCCACGCCCGCGTAGCGGGATATTTGCTCTTGGCTAATGAGAATGTCTCGCCTTGGCGAATCCGGATTTACGTCTTCGGGAGACGCGGTCACTGTGACCTTCTCCTGTGGGGTGGCGATTGCGAGTTGGTAATGGAGTACAGGTGCCGATCCGGAAACCACGACGAGCAACTGCGACTGCGGCGCGAAGCCCGGAGCATCAGCGGTAACGGTGTAGGTTCCGAGCGGGACCGCGTCAAAGTGAAACTCGCCATCGTCGCCGGTCTCGGCAGTCATTGTAAACGCCGAATCGTTGGCCTGGAGCGTGGCGTGGGCGGCGTTGACTGGGTGATGCTGCGGGTCATGCACAACCCCGCGTATGTTGGCGAAGACGGTGCCGGAGCACGGAAGCGCTATCGCGAAAAGCGCGGCCGCGGCAGACAATCGCATCAATCGCGCCAAGCCCTTACGCATGCAAATCATCTCCAAGCACGGAGGTACGCCATGGACGCGCGCACGACGCGGTGATGTCTCACCGTGCTTACAAATCGCTAGGAACGGTAGGAAGGTACAGACTGGGAGAGTTAGGCGGCTGGAGGTCCGCGCTTGTGCGCGTCGTTGTGAGCGGACGAATAGGGGACCACTACAAGGGGCCGGGCGTTTTCGCTGTCAACGACAAAAATGTCGATGCAATGACCAGATAAGGTCAGCGCGACTACTTCGGAAGTTACGGCCGGCGTGCAACGATAAGGACATTTCTCAGGTGCCGACTTGAACCCGCTGGACCCCGGCGTTTCCATGGATCCATTGCAGTGGTGTCTTCCTCCGGTGCGGCAACAGGCTGGTACGGTGGAGGATTGAGCCTGCGCAAACGGAGCGAAGGCACCGGCCAAAATCACCATGACCACCGCTATGGAAACTCCGCGCCGCATGAGTAGGCGGATTTTAGCACAACACCAAACGCATAGCCGGCACTCTTGGGTGTAGTACGCTAGAAGTCTGTACCGATTGCCGGAGGCAATTCGTGCGCTACCTATTGGCCATTCTCGCCATTGCCGGAATCGCTGTATCAGTCATGGCTCTACGCGTGCATTACAGCACCGAAACCACGCCCTGCAGCATTAACGAGAAGTGGGACTGCGGAATCGTCAATCACAGCCCTTACGCCGAGATTCGTGGTATCCCGGTGGCTGCTATCGGTATCGCCGGCTACCTGCTGATAGGAATTCTCGCCATGCTTCGCCGCCGCGGCTGGTTGCTTGCAGCCGCGCTCATGGGAATGGCTTTTGCCCTCTATCTCACCAACATTGAGGCGCGGGTTCTCGGCGTGTGGTGCCTCTACTGCGTGATCTCACAGGGAATCATCGCAGTGGTGACACTGCTCTCCATCGGCTGGGTGGTCTGGGAGATAGCACGAGGCAGGAATCTAGCCTGAAATGCGCTTTTAGCGCCCAGCCCCGCGTGCGCCAGACGATTAGGCCTCGATTTCGCCCGGCTCCACCTGGTCGACGTAGCACCATATCCACGCCTCTCCCGGCTCAATCGAGCGAATCAGGGGATGATGAACGTGCTGGAAATGCTTCGTAGCGTGCTTGTTTTTGGATGAGTCGCAACACCCAACGTTTCCGCACGTCAGGCACATGCGCAGGTGGACCCACGTATCACCAAGTTTCACGCATTCTTCACAAACGTGTTTGGTGGGCTTTGTCACTTTGACCTGATCGAGGTGAGTGCAAGTTTGAGGCATATATTCTGTCCCTTAGGGTTGGCGCCTAGCGCTCCAGGTTCGTGCGGTCCCAGTTCCCCAGGATGGCCGCGGCTTCGTAGGTACTCTGAAGGAATTGCAGTAGCGATTCCGTGGGTGACGGGGCCCGGCGCACCTCGTCGTACATCAGCAGGAACTCGTGCAATTCAGGATGATAGAAAGCCGCCTCGGGTTGCACTTTGTAGGCAGCGAAGCCAGGCGGTTCGGGCGCGGCATAAGCATAGAACGCGGCTCCGTCAACGCCGCCGCCTCCCGGCCAGAAGCCGGCGCTGCTAACCTCGTGCGAATACGCTTGAGCCGTTACGGAATCGGCACCTGGACGGGGTGGGGCAACGCGACCGCTGAAACGAGTTGCGGCCAGGTCAAAGCTTCCCCAGAAAAATTGAACAGGACTGGCCTTGCCGATGAAACGCGAGCGAAACTCATTGAACACGGTATCGCTCCACACCAGGATCCTCCAAAAACGGTT
>DATBZX010000202.1:0-14046 GCA_036512955.1 Terriglobales bacterium | reverse complement strand
GAAACAGCGGATTGAGCTCGCCGCGAATCTCGATATGGTCGATGCCCTTCTCGGTGAAGATCTGGCTCAGAACTCCGCGACCCGATCCGTACATCGCATCGACGGCGAACTTGAATCCAGCCTTCTTGATCGCATCCAGATCGACAAACTTCTTGACCGCGGCGACATACGGCGTCTTAAAATCAGCCGCCTTGACGCTGCCTCCGGCACGTTCGATTTTCGGTGCGTCGAGTGCGCCTTCGATCGACTTGATAATGGCCGGCGTGGCCGATCCGCCGTAACCCGCCTTGTATTTCACTCCATTCCAGTTGTACGGATTGTGGCTGGAGGTGATCATCACGCCGCCCGCAGCTCCGAGGTTCACCACGGCAAACGACAACGCGGGAGTCGGAGTGTAATCGTCGGAGATACGAATGTTGATGCCGGCCGCGGCCAGCACTTCGGAGATAGCCTCGGCAAACGCACGCGAGCCAAAGCGCGTGTCGTAGCCCACCACCAGGCCCTTGGTCGCGTCTTCGTTCTGGTGCACGTAATGCGCGATGGCATTGCCCACGCGCCGCACATTTTCAAAGGTGTAATCGTCGGCAATGATGCCGCGCCATCCATCCGTACCAAACTTGATTTGGGTCGTCATAAAAATTGGCCTTATTATTGCAATCTGCTCTTGAGCCATTCGGAAACTGCCATATCAAGAAGCTGCTATATCAATGAGTCGTTCGGGCAGTGCTGGCCTTTAGGCCAGCGTATTAGCCTTATGATTTTGTCGTCACGAGGGAGCCTCAGCCCCCGAGGAATCTGCTTTTCCGCAGCCTGCTAAGTCAGCTTCGTCAGCTTTTCCCTGTCGAGATAGGCCACCACTTTCCCGACATCCTGCGCATTCTCGCGCGTAGTAATCAGCAATGCGTCTTCGGTCTCCACCACAACGAGGTTATTCACTCCCACCACTGCCACGAACTTTTCGGAATGAACGAAATTGCCGGACGCATTCAACGCGAACTTCTGTCGAGACGATATTACGTTGTCGAGTTTGGGGTCGGTCGCCAAACGATGTTCATACAGCGCCGTCCACGAACCCAGATCGTTCCAGCCGAAGCTCGCCGGGATGCAATAAATCCCCGACTTCCTTTCGCCTTTCTTCGAGCGCGGCTCAAGTACCGCATAGTCGATGCTGATGTTTTCGCATGTCGGATACAGTTCGGCAAATGTCGCAGCGAACTCTGGAGTCCCGTAGCTCGCAGCAATTTTCTCCAGCACCGGAGCCGTGTTCGGCAGGTGCTCCCGCAGAGCATCGGCCAGCGTGCGCGCTCCCCAGACGAACATGCCGCTGTTCCAGAAATAATTCCCCGCAGCTACAAATTCCTCAGCGTCTTTCTTGGGCGGCTTCTCGACGAATCGTCGCACTGGCAAGTTCTCTTGCGCTGATTTCTGTCCTACCTCGATGTAGCCGTAGCCGGTCTCAGCGCGAGTGGGCGGAATTCCCATCACCACGATGTTCGCTCCGCTGCCTGCGATCGCTACCGCCTGCAGGACGTTCACGCGAAACGCTTCTTCGTTGGAAATAACGTGGTCCGACGGAAACATCCCAATGACCGCCTTGGGATCGTGCCGCTCCAAAATAAATGCCGCCAGCCCAATCGCCGGCGCGGTGTTGCGTCCAACCGGCTCGGCCACGACTTGGTTCGGATCGAGCCCTGGCAACTGCTGCACGATCGGGTCGCGCAGGTCCTGGTTGCTGATGATCCAGAACCGCTCACTCGGTGCGAGAGGCTCGAGCCGCTCGACTGTCTCCTGGATCATGCTCTTGGCACTATTGAGGGGGAGCAACTGCTTGGCCCTGCGCTTGCGGCTGAGCGGCCAGAATCGCGTACCACGGCCGCCCGCGAGGATGACGGGATAAAAATTGCTGCTCACTGATTGGCCCAAGGAGACTTCCTTAATGCCCGCGGTCGCAGGCTCTCAACTGGATCCACTAAGGTTGCTACTCGATTATCCAAGTATCGTGTGCGGTTCCGCAACGTCGCCGGTGGGCAGCGACATCCGCATCACTTCCAATTCCCACTGCGGACTCACGGTGTAGCGCGGCACGCTTGCAGGCACCACGACGGCTTCGCCCTTGGTAAAGCTGATAGGCTCCATGCCCGCGGACTCGACCATCCCCGCGCCTTCAATCGCCACCACGATGTGCGGCGACTCGCGCGATACCGACGCCTGCAGTGGCTCGCGCAGCTTCATCTTCTCGACTTGAAAGAATGGCGAACGCACCAGCACATTTGGATCGCCGCTGCCATCGCGTACGACTTTGCCCGCCCGGCTGTCTAATTTGATCGCAGTGATTCCGTCTTGGATGTGCAGTTCGCGCGGGCGGCCGTAGTCGTAAAGCCGGTATGTAATATCGGAGGCCTGCTGCGTCTCCACCAGGATCATGCCGCCACCGATGGTGTGTACCGTCCCGGCCGTAACGTAAAGCATGTCGCCCGCTTTCACGTTGATCCAGTTCAGCAACGCTTCCGCTCGGTTCTCCCGTATGGCTGCCTCAAACGCTTCCAGTGTTGTCCCGGATTTGAGTCCGAGCGCGACTTGCGCGTTAGCGTCCCCCTGTAGCACGTACCAGCATTCAGTCTTGCCGTACGGTTGGCCGACTCTTTTCGCACCGGCATCGTCGGGATGCACTTGCACCGACAGCTTCTCGGCGGGGAACAGAAATTTCACCAGCAGCGGAAAGCGGTCTTCGAAAACCGCCGCCGATCCCACCAGATCGCGACGATACGCCTCTGCAATTTCACCCAGGGTGCGGCCCGCGAAAGGACCGTTCGCAATGCAACTGTCGCTCCATGTCAACCAGCTTTCCCCGATCGGATCTTTCACGATCTTGGTATAGATGGGACGAAGATCGCGAACGCCCCACGGGCGCTCATCGAAAATCGGCAGCAGCAGGAATGGATAGAGTTCCGGCATGAGTGGGGACTTGGTTTGAAGGGGCACGGCTTCAGCCGTGCCGCACTTGCACTATATTCTTTGTCATTCCTAGCGGGCTTCAGCCCGCGAGGAATCTGCTTTTCAAAGCGTGATCCCAATTACAGGCTGGCGAAGAACGTCCGCATGCGTTCCAGTCCTCGATCCAGCTCACTCTCTGAAAGCGCATACGACATGCGAACGTGGTCCTGGGTGCCGAACGCTTCGCCGGGAACGACCACAACATGCGCTTCGTGCAGCAACTTGTTCGCCGCGTCTGAGGCGGAGTTCATCCCGCTCTTGCCGAAATAGTGGCTGACGTTCGGGTACGCATAAAACGCACCGTTCGGTGAAGCGCAGGTCAGTCTAGGGATCGCCCGCAATCCAGCTACGACTTTATCGCGCAAATGAATGTAGCCGGTCAGCATCTCTTTCACGCAATCCTGCGAGCTGTTTAGTGCCACGATTCCAGCCTTCTGCACGATCGACGTCGGGTTCGACGTGCTCTGGCTCTGCAGCTTGTTCATTGCGGCCACAACCGGAGCCGGTCCCAACACGTACCCCAGGCGCCATCCTGTCATCGCGTAGGTCTTCGACAGCGATCCGAGGATCAGCAGCCGCTCCTTCACGTCGTGCACTTCGCCCGCGGAGAACAGGTGACCGGTGTAGTTCAGGTACACATAGCACTCGTCGGAGATCACGTAGATGCCGCGATCGTGCGCCAGCCGCAGCACCGAGATCATGTCCTCAGGCTTCATCACCGACCCGGAAGGATTGTTCGGCGAGTTGAGGATGATCATCTTGGTCCGCGGCGTAATCGCCCGCTCGACCATATCCGCCGTCAGCGCGAAGTCGTGCTTCTCGTCCGTGGGAATGTACACCGGCTCGCCGCCCGCGTAGCGAATGATGTCCTTAAACGACACCCAGTACGGTACTGGCAGAATGACCTCGTCACCATGATCGACCAGCACCTGGATCGCATTGAACAGCGCGTGCTTGCCTCCCACCGACGCCATGCATTCCTCGCGCTTGTAGTCGGAGCCAAAATCAGCGGCATGGCGCTTGATGATGGCGTCGCGCAGCTCGACCGTGCCACCCACTGCCGTGTACTTGGTGAAGTTGTTGTTGATGGCAGCAATCGCCGCGTCTTTGATGTGCTGCGGAGTGGCGAAGTGCGGCTCGCCCGCGCCGAAATCGACCAAGTCAGCGCCGCCGGCGCGCAGCTTCTCAGCTTCGGCGACCACGGCCATGGTGGCCGATACTTTGATCCGTTGAATCCGGTTGGTGAGATACGAGGAGAGCTGCGTTCCAGTCGTAGACATTCGTCGACCCTTTACTTAGTTGGGATTTCGGTGATTGCTGCCTGTTTCTGCGCAAATTTGCGGCGCAGACGCTCTTCCACCAATTCCGGGACGAGCCCTGTTAGCGGGCCGCCAAACGAGGCGATATCGCGCACGATTTTCGAGCTAAGGTATGAGTATTTTTCCGCCGGCATCATGAACACGGTCTCGACCCGGGGCTCGATCTTGCGGTTCATCAAGGCCATCTGCAATTCGAACTCGTAATCGCTAACGGCGCGGATTCCGCGCAATACCGCATTGGCGTTCTTCTGGATGCAGTAGGTCATCAGCAGGCCCTCGAAAGCATCGACCGTAACATTCTCCAGGTCAGCGGTCATCGCTCTGAGCATTTCCATCCGCTCCTCGATACTGAACAGCGGATCGCCTTTGTCGGGATTGTAGGCAATGGCCACGATCAGTCGATCGAACAGCTTGCAGCCCCGGTGGATCAGGTCCAGGTGCCCGTTCGTTACGGGATCGAACGATCCGGGATAGATGGCGACGATCTGTTTCAAGAAGCCTCGGTGGGAGGGATTTGGAGCTTCGATTTTATGCTGCCCCGCACCTGCGAGGCAATTGTTCCATGCAACAAAAATAGGGGACCGCAAATGCCCTCGGTCCCCTTGGCTCAAAATTGCTGCCGCCGCTTACTTGCGTCCCGCCGGCCCCTTGGGTGTCGCTGACGGCGAAGCCTCGGCATTGGCCGCCGCTGCCGCCGCCTTCTCCGCGATCGAGGTCAGCCCCAGCGCCTTGCGTACTTCGGCTTCCAGCTTCTCGCTGATGTCGGCGTTCCCCTTGAGGAACTGTTTCGCGTTCTCGCGGCCCTGACCGATACGATCGGTCTTGTAGCTGAACCACGACCCCGACTTCTCCACGATATTCAGGAGGACAGCCTGGTCGATGAGGTCGCCTTCGCGCGAAATGCCTTCGCCGTACACAATGTCAAACTCCGCTTCGCGGAAGGGCGCCGCGGTTTTGTTCTTCACGATCTTCACTTTGGTGCGCGAGCCCACAACCAGGTCGCCATCCTTGATCGCTCCAATGCGTCGAATGTCCACGCGGACCGAGGAATAAAACTTCAGCGCCCGGCCGCCCGTGGTCGTCTCGGGATTGCCAAACATCACGCCGATCTTCTCGCGAATCTGGTTGATGAAGATCAGGCTGGTATGCGATTTCGAGACAATGCCGGTCAGCTTGCGGAGTGCCTGCGACATCAGACGGGCCTGCAGGCCAACGTGGCTGTCACCCATCTCGCCATCGAGCTCGGCTTTGGGCACCAAAGCGGCGACGGAATCCACCACCAGCACGTCGATCGCGCCTGAGCGCACCAGCGCCTCGGCAATCTCCAGTGCCTGCTCGCCATAGTCGGGCTGCGACACCAGCAGGTTGTCCACGTCCACGCCCAACTTCCTCGCGTAGATGGGATCCAGCGCGTGTTCCGCGTCCACGAACGCCGCCATGCCTCCCTGCTTCTGCGCCTCGGCGATAATTTGCAGCGCAATCGTGGTTTTACCGGAAGATTCCGGCCCGAAAATTTCGATCACTCGCCCGCGCGGAATACCGCCGCAACCCAGGGCGGCGTCGAAGGAGATGGATCCCGTGGAAATGACCGCGATGGGGACCACCGCTTCCTTGTTCCCCAACTTCATGATCGAACCCTTGCCGAACTGTTTCTCGATTTGCGAGATCGCTACATCTACCGCACGGCTTTTTTCTGTTTTTTCATCCGCCATGATTACCGCTCCTAGGCAGCCTCGCTGCCGGGAAATTGCTTCCCCGCGACGCCACCGCGATTTATGGATTGCATTGAGTCAGTGGGGCAGGCGCGCAAGCCAGTGCAGGTTTCCCATTGGAGTGGCGCATGTTGACCGACCGCGTAGTATATAACGCTCGAGCCCCTAAAAGCGAAGAAAGAGCGAATAGAATGTTACGAAAGTACCCAAGGAATCACTATCACTATCGAGTGTGACGCCCCGTTCTGAATCTTGGCTTAATACCTTTCCATGCAGCCACTTAGCTCCGATTCGCACCGCCAATCATCGACTGGCTATTCGGACGCGCGTTAACGCTTTAGTAAATCGACGGGCTCACGTACGTCTGTGACGCGAAAATACTTCGCCATTTCCGGATAGTGGCGTGTTACCGCCTCGTACATCGCATAGGCGACGTTGCGATACGAGAAATGTCCCGCAGGCCCCGTCCGCAATTCACTGATATAGATCGCCTCCGCCAGGTCCATCTTGAACAGCGCGCGCTTGCGATAGGCGAGAGGAATCACATACTGCGATTGCTCGTCCGCCTCCTCGGTCGCCCGCGAGGATAAGTGAGCCGCGGCATCGCGGGCCCTTGTCATGGCTGCGTCATAGCGTGACACGAGATGCGCTGCTTCCATTTCATCCGGCCGGTCGTACCCATGGCGCGTCGTATATTCCTGCAGGATTTGCACGCACCGACGGTGGCGATGCATGTCGCGGAAGCCGCCGATATCCATGAGGATGTCAAAGCGGAATTTCTGCCCCGAGCAATATGTGCGCCCAACCTCGTCAAAACGTCCGCGATGCCGCAGTCCCAGGTCGACGATCTCACACCGCTGCGCGTCCGTCATGCTCGCAACCACTCCGCGAATCTGCCGGTACGACTGATGAGCGTATTGATATAGCAGCGTGGTAGCCAGCTCGATGTCCAGCGGCTCGTCGTCCAGCAGGTCCACCAGTGGAGCCGGCTCGACGGGCTCGTTCGCCAGCAACTCTGCGGCCGCCGCGGTCAGGTCCCGCCGCGTTTCAGCGTCATAAGTATTCGGCTCCGCGTATTTCATCAACGTCGGAGCAACACGCACCTCGCGCAACAGAAACGCGTTAGCACGCTCAGCCAGCGCCGGACACTCCTGCCCAATCTGTTCCGCCAACTCCCTAGCGGCGGTACGGTTCACGTTGTAGGAATCTTCCCGCGCTGCCTGCTTCAGCAATTCGCCAATGCGTCGCACTTCGGCATGAGTGTCCGACAGCAAGCGCGACACCTGGTTTTCCAGCGTGCGCGCGCTGACGATCTGTCCCAGCGAAGTGTTCGTCGCCATCGGCAGCAGGTAGCGCGAGAGATCGAACGCCCGTGCCTTCAGGGTTCGCTCGTACGCATCCTGCTTCATTTCCGCCGGTTTTGGAGTGCCCTCCTGCAGGTACCGGAACATCTCGTCCGAGAAGTGCCGGTACTCCGCGAACAGAAAATCGACAGTCTCTCGATAGAGAGCGCCCGAGGCGTCATCGTCACCAAAATCAGGAATGTAATAGCCGCTCTTCTGAAAATCCTGGTAGCGTGTGGAACGTTCCTGCCCGTCCCAACGCGGCTCATCAACTACGATGGTGGCTGCAAGGATTGACAGCTTTTCTACGGCAAAAGCCACGTGCGCCAGATCGGCAATGCTGCGATGGCCATACTGAAAATAAAACGTGTTGAGAAACTTCTCGGCCTTTTGTTCGTTGAGCTCCGCCAGTGACTGGCGCAGCGAAAGCGCGGACCGCGAATATTTCGCCATGCCATACGCCAGCACTTCGGGGTCGGCTCCATGGACCGCATAAACATCCGTCGAGGCGTCGGGTTTGGTGTGGGTTCCGCCCGTATCGGCGGCTGGTTCTGTATTGTTGGGCATTTTGCTGAATGATAGGTGCCGCAGAAGTTTTGAGCAACGGAGGAAACCGAAGCTTCTGAGGAAATCTCCCACCGTTTCACTCCGCCGTAGCCGCCTCAGCGTAACGGAATCAGGTTAGAATCGCTGTTACTGCCGTGTCCGACTCTCCCCACCCGCCAGCCGCTCAACCCGAAGAAGGCCGCACCCAGTGGCTCGGGGCCGATTCCATTCTGTTCGCCACCCGGCATCGTCCATGGCCCGCACCCATGACTCCGTGGGTGATGACTCAGCGCTGGCACGACCTACTGTTCCTGCACTACGCGATCGCCCCCGAAAAGCTTCGCGCACTCGTGCCTGAAGCCCTGACACTCGATACGTATCAACAGAGCGCCTGGGTCTCAATCACCCCGTTCTGGATGAACCATCTCCGCCCGCCGGGCGTCCCGTCACTGCCGTTCGTTTCACAGTTTTCCGAGATCAACGTGAGAACTTACGTCACCTTCGGCGGCAAGCCCGGGGTCTTCTTCTTCAGCCTGGATGCCAGTCACCTCTCCGCCGTGTGGGGAGCGCGCATTTTCTATCGCCTGCCCTACTGGCACGCCGCCATGAAGGTGAAAGGCCGCGGTGGTCCGAAGATTGAATACCGAACCACACGCAGTCATGGCCCTAAGCCAGCTGAGTTGCGTGCATCGTATGGTCCCGTCGGGCAGCCATCCGGTGCCTACGCTGGGTCGCTCGAGCACTTTCTCACCGAACGCTATTGCCTTTATTCGGCCAGTCGCAAGCGGCTTTACCGCGCCGATATTCATCACCTGTCGTGGAATTTGCAGGCTGCTGCCGTCGAGCTCGAGCTCAACACTATGGCACAGACCGTGGGCATCGATCTGCCGGCTGAGCCAGATCTTAAGCACTTCGCGCGCTCGCTCAAGGTGCTGGTCTGGGCGCCCGAGCGGCTGCTCTAGTCCGCCGTCCGCTCACGTGGTGGTTATAATCCTGCTTTAGTTCACCAGGAGACCCCAATGGCAGGAGTGGAAGGCCGCGTAGCACTCGTTACCGGAGCTTCACAAGGAATCGGCAGGGCTTGCGCGCTCGTGCTCGCCGCCGCCGGAGCGAAAGTTGCTCTATGCGCGCGTAACCAGGAAAAACTTGACCAACTCGCCAGCGAGATCTCCGCCAGCGGTGGCGAAGCCGCCGCCTTCAAGATGGACGTTGCCAGCGAAGACGAGATCAAGGCCGGCGTAAAAGCTGTCATCGCGCGTTTCGGCAAAATCGACATACTGGTCAACAATGCCGGAGTCACGCGCGACCAGTTGGTCATGCGCATGAAGCGCGCCGACTGGGACGAAGTCCTGAACACCAACCTCACAGCGCCCTTTCTCCTCACCCAGGCCGTGATCGGATCCATGCTCAAGCAGCGCTGGGGACGCATCATTAACATCGCCAGCATCTTTGGCCAGATCGGACAGGCTGGCCAGGCCAACTATTCTTCATCGAAAGCGGGCTTAATCGGGTTGACCATGGCGGTCGCGCGCGAAGTTGCTTCGCGCAGCATTACCGTGAATGCCGTCGCTCCCGGATGGATTGAAACCGCCATGACCTCCGGACTTGCCGCTGATCTCAAAGAAAGTATGCTGAAGAGCATTCCCCTGGGACGCACTGGCACCGACATGGACGTTGCGCATGCCGTAAAGTTCCTCGCCTCCGAGGAGTCTGGATACATCACCGGCGAAGTGCTAAAGGTCAACGGCGGCATCCTGATGGGGTAGGCAGGCCCGAATGACGCCAGCGGCCGAGATCGTCGAAGCCACAATTACTAAACATGTCGAACAGGTTCGCTCTCTGTTTCGCGACTACCAGGCCCAATTGCCCGAGCAACTTCGCTTTCCTGATCGTGAATGGCTCGACCTTCCCGGAGAGTTTGCGCCTCCCCAGGGCGCTCTGCTGCTGGCCACCGTCTCGGGCGAGCCGGCGGGCTGCGTCGGTTTGCGTCCGTTTCCGCTGGCTGAAGCCTGCGAGATGAAGCGGCTCTACGTCCGCCCGATGTTCCGTGGCGAAAAGCTGGGCAAGGCACTCGTAGAACAGGTCATTGAATTCGCCCGTCGCCTTGGCTACCGCCGTCTGCGTCTCGACACCCACCCTGCCACGATGCAATCAGCCGTTGAGCTTTACCGCCTCTTCGGGTTCGAAGAGGTCTATGACAATCCCGGTCCACAAATTGAGGGATTGGCCTACTTCGAATTGCGCATTTGAGCCGCGCTCGGCTCGTTTGAGCCCTTCCAGTCCGCCACGTGGGTCGCATAAACTCCATCACTTTAGTGATGAATAGGTAACCAGTTACTGTTTGGCCTATGATGAAGCCATAAAAGAAAATGCTTGCAAATACAAGTTTTACTTGCCTCTCTGAATACAAGTGATTACTATGCAGTCAACCTTAGGCCACTTCAATCGAGGACACCATCTGGCATGAATATCGGCGAGACTATCCGAAATTATCGCTTGCAAAAAGGCATGTCGCAGGGCGACATTGAAAAGCGCACCGGCCTATTGCGCTGTTATCTGTCGCGCGTGGAAAACGGACACACCATTCCTTCGCTCGACACCTTGGCCAAAATCGCAACCGCCATGGATCTTCCACTGGCCCAATTCTTCAATGAAAGTGACGGCGACAACGGCACCAAGTCGGCGCCCCACCTGGCCGAGGACGAAGTGCGATTCCTCACCCAGATTCGCCGCTACTCCTCGAGCCTCAACGATAGCGACCGTAAGCTGGTCATTGCGATGGTAAAGAAAATGGCGGCCCCCGCCAGCCGTTAGGTCGCAAACCACAAGCCGGAGACACGCGACGCATTTAGAGAGCGCGAAGTTCGTCAGGCCGCATGACGTTTTCTTTGTTGCTATCACGAAGGGAGCTTCATCCCCCGAGGGATCTGCCTTTCTTGTTGTGCCAGCCGCCTGTCGACTTTCCCTTTGCTGAAATCGCGCCAATCGTTACTCCAAACGCACCGCTTCCGCTATTCTGATGAGTTGGCTGCCACGTTATGAAGTTGAATGTGGCTGCCGCACCATTCCTATCCGTAGAGGCATTCATGGCGAAAATTCAAAGAGCACTTCTCAGCGTCACCGACAAAACTGGGCTTGTCGACTTCGCGCGGCAACTTGCCGGTATGGGCGTCGAATTGATTTCTACTGGCGGGACGGCGAAACTTCTCCGCGATTCTGGCATTGCCGTGAAGGACATCTCGGAGCTGACCGGCTTCCCCGAGATGCTCGACGGTCGCGTGAAGACCCTTCATCCCAAGGTGCATGGCGGTATTCTGCATGTCCGCGATAACCCGCAACACCGCGCAGCCATTGCTGAGCACGGTATCGAACCGATCGACATGGTGGTAGTGAACCTCTACGCCTTCGAAAAGACGGCGTCCAAGGCAGGTGTCGGGTTCCACGACATCATCGAAAACATCGACATCGGCGGCCCGTCGATGGTGCGTTCGGCGGCCAAGAATTTTCAGGACGTCGCCATCGTGACCTCGGCGGCCGACTACAACGCCATTGCCACCGAGATGGAGGCCGGCGGCGGATCGCTCTCACTGCAGACCAAGTGGCGGCTCGCCCAGAAGGCGTTTGCCACCACCGCAGCGTACGATTCCGCAATTGCTACAACGCTCGAACGCATTGCGGCTCCCGAGACTGCAGTGTTCGATCTCAGTGCAGGCGAGGGTTTTCCGGCTACGTTGCGGCTGTCGTTCAACAAGGCCTTCGATCTGCGTTACGGCGAAAATCCGCACCAGGCGGCAGCGCTGTATAGCGATGGCTCCGGCAAAGGTGTGGCCAACGGCAAGCAACTTCAAGGGAAGGAGCTCAGCTACAACAACATTGTCGACCTGCAGGCTGCCTGGGACCTGGCGCAGGAGTTTCGCGAGCCGGTCGTCGCCATCATTAAACACACCAATCCTTGCGGAACGGCCATAGCTCCTACATTGTCAGAGGCCTACCAACGTGCGCTGGAGTGCGATCCGATCTCGGCTTTCGGTGGCGTGATTGGCGTCAACCGTCCCATCGACGCCAATACCGCAACCGAGATGGCAAAGCTTTTCCTCGAAGTCATCGCCGCGCCTGGCTTCGACCCGGCAGCGCGCGAGATTTTTGCCGCCAAGAAGAACCTGCGCCTGGTCGAAGTCGTCCCCATGGAGCAGAAGTGGGTGCTTAAGAATGTCTCCGGCGGCGTGTTGCTGCAGGATAACGATGTTCGCCCGCTAACCGAAGCCGATCTGAAAGTCGTCAGCGAACGCAAGCCCACCGAGCAGGAAATGCGCGACCTGCTGTTTGCCTGGAAGATTTGCAAGCACGTGAAGTCCAACGCCATCCTCTACGCGCGCAACGGCCAGAGCACAGGCGTCGGCGCCGGACAGATGAGCCGCGTTGATTCCGCGCGCATCGGAGCGATGAAATCGGTGTTGGGAATCAAGGGATCGGTCGCCGCCTCGGACGCGTTCTTCCCTTTCCCCGATGGCGTAGAAGTCATCGCGGAAGCGGGCGCAACGGCCATCATCCAGCCCGGCGGCTCGGTGCGCGACCAGGAAGTTATCGACACCGCCAACAAGTTGGGATTGGCGATGGTATTAACGGGAGTGCGTCACTTCCGGCACTGAGTTACAGTTCGTTCTTTCAATGTTGTCATCCTGAGCGAAGTGAGGCGCAGCCGAACGGAGTCGAAGGACCCCTTTGGTTACCGCAAATCTCCGGGGACACTCGCTTTCTTCTTTCCCGCAATCACCCGCGGAATCCCCTGCAAGTCCGGCACGACGCGAACGTCATCCCACATTATGGGACTAAATAGTTCCAGCACCATTTCGCGCATGGAGTAGCCGATCTCCATCGCCAGCCAGCCGCTGGGCTTCAGCGCAGCGTGCGCCTGCTCAATCAGCGGACGTATGACGTCCAGCCCGCTCTCGCCGGAAAACACCGCCATTCTGGGCTCGAACTCGAACACCGAACGCTGCACCTTGTCGGCTTCGTTCTTGCCCACGTAAGGCGGATTGCTCACCACGAAATCGAAGTCGTGAACGCCAGCCGTCGCTTCGAGCACATTGCTCTGCAAGAAATTTACCCGGTGGTCCAGTTGCAGACGCGTGGCATTAGCACGTGCGACTTCCAGCGCGTCGGTCGATAGATCGACGCCATACACTTCCGCAGTCTTCAACTCGTTCGCCAATGCAAGCGCGATGCATCCCGAGCCCGTTCCAACGTCCACAATTCTCGGCTTCACAACGCATCGGGCGAGTTCCAGCACGGTCTCAACCAGGTGCTCTGTCTCCGGCCGCGGAATCAGCACGGCTGGCGTGACCACGAAATCCAGTCCCCAGAATTCCTGATGGCCCGTGATGTACTGCGACGGCATGCCCGTAGAACGCTGTGCAATGACGTCGTCGTAGCTGGCCTGTTCGTTGGAGTTCAACTCCCGCTCAGGATGAGCGTAGAGATACGCGCGATTGACGCCGAGCACGAACATCAGCAGCGTCTCGGCATTCAGGCGAGGCGATCCCACGTCGGCAGACTCCAACTGCTGTACAGCCGACGCGAGCGCTTGCTTCAGTTGCACGGAGAGATTCTAGCGGCTGCCATGGGGATTCTGACAACAGAGTTGCAGCCATCACGAGGTCGCCGTGGCGACCGAGAGATCTGCTTTCCCTTTTCCGGCCAAAAATTCCTTACCCGACCGTCACCGCTTCCGCCTTCAACTTCTCCGACTGGAAGTGCGTAATCAGCGCATCGATCATAGGCTGCAACTTACCGTCCATGAACTCCGGAAGTTGGTGCGCCGTAAAGCCGATGCGATGGTCGGTCACCCGGTTCTGCGGAAAGTTGTAGGTTCGGATCTTCTCGCTGCGATCGCCCGAACCCACCATGGCCTTGCGTTCCTTGGCCAGCGCGTCCTGCTGCTTCTGCTGCTCCATTTCGTAGAGCCGGGCGCGCAGCACGCGCATTCCTTTTTCGCGGTTCTTGATCTGCGACTTCTCGTCCTGGCAGCTCACAACAGTATTCGTCGGCAGGTGCGTAATGCGCACCGCCGAATACGTGGTATTCACCGACTGCCCGCCCGGGCCCGACGAGCAGAACGTGTCGATGCGAATA
>DATBZX010000201.1:0-7199 GCA_036512955.1 Terriglobales bacterium | reverse complement strand
CGTGACGGGAGTGGCGACGTTGCCGGCGGGCACGGAGATGGTGATGCCGGGCGACAACGTCAGCCTGGAGATCGAGTTGATCACGCCGGTGGCGATGGAAAAGGGCTTGCGGTTCGCGATTCGCGAAGGCGGACGCACCGTGGGCGCCGGCACCATCAGCGAGATTATTGCGTAGGTTTTAGACCCCGCCCTACCGCCAAAGTACGGCGGTAGAACGGGGCGCCCGGCCGGGATGGAACAACCGGAGTCCCACTCAAGCCAAAAGAAGGCTTGAATGGGGCACCCAGAGTTGAGTTTCTTCGGCGAAGCAAGGCGCTTCGCTGATATCCGCGCTTCGACGCGGACAAGGCTTCGCAGTCCAACCTGCGGAGTAAACGAAAGGGAAGACTTAAATGCCCCGTGAGATTGTTACGTTGCAGTGTGGAGAGTGCAAGGACCGCAACTACTCCACCACCAAGAACAAGAAGACCACGACCGGCCGACTGGAATTCAAGAAGTTCTGCCGTAAGTGTCGCAAACATACCCCGCACAAGGAAGCGAAGTAGCGGTGGAGCGCGGGCGAGTGCGTCCGCGGCAAAAGTTAGGGGCGTAAGCTCAACGGCTAAACTGTCGGTCTCCAAAACCGAACTTGGGGGTTCGAATCCCTCCGCCCCTGCCAGTATTTGGAGCCGCCGCAGAAGCGGGGCTTGAGTAGAAGAAGTTGAGGCGCGGTAAGGCGCCGGAAAACAGGTAACAGATGGCGAAGTCAACAGCGATCGAGCCCGTACACGAGAGCCGCCTGGGAGCACTCAAGGAATGGCCGCAGCGCGCGAAAAGTTTTTACAACGACGTGCGTACGGAGATGAAGAAGGTCACAACTCCGTCGCGCAAGGAAGTACAGGGCACGACCACCGTGGTCATCATTACGGTATTCATTTTTGCAGGTTATTTCTGGATCATTGACTCGATCATCGGCAAGAGTCTCGACAAGTTGTTGCGCACCCTGGCACACCGGTAGAGCGTGGAATTAATGGCAGACGAACAGATCAATACGGACGATGGCGGCACCAAGCCGGAGCCTGTTGTGCAGCCCGCTGCGGTCCCCGAATCCCCGCTGGTAAGTGCGGCGGATGGATCGGGGCCGCCCACCAACCCGAACATGAAGTGGTACATCATCCACACGTATTCGGGATTTGAGCGCAAGGTGAGGGAATCGATCGAAGCCCGCCTGCGCGCCGATGAGCGGCTTGGCGGCAAGATTGGCCGCGTGCTGATTCCGACCGAGTCGGTCACTGAGGTTCGCGGCGGCAAGAAGTACACCAGCGAGCGCATGTTCTATCCCGGCTACGTGCTGGTTGAGATGGACATGGACGACAACGTGTGGCATGTGGTGAAGTCCACGCCGCGGGTAACAGGTTTTGTCGGCACGGGCCAGCAGCCCACGCCGCTGTCGGATGACGAAGTGCAGCAGATTGTGTATCGCGTGGCCGACAGCAAGGAAAAGCCCAAGCTCAAGGTCAAGTTCGAGAAGAACGAGTCGGTGCGCATCAGCGAAGGTCCTTTCGCCAGCTTTACCGGCGTGGTGGACGAGGTGAACGAGGACCGCGAGACCTTGAAGGTCATGGTCACAATCTTCGGCCGCTCCACTCCGGTGGAATTGGAGTTTGGGCAGGTCGAAAAAGTTATTACGTAGCTTTACTGGTTAACGTCAGGCCGCAGCCTGCCGCATTGCGGGCGCTGCGCGGAGATTGAGTTCATAGGATTACGAAATGGCAAAAAAGATCACAGGTACCGTGAAGTTGCAGATTGCGGCGGGCAAGGCCACGCCGGCTCCTCCGGTTGGTCCCGCGCTGGGACAGGCGCAGATCAACATCATGGAGTTTTGCAAGCAGTTCAATGCCAGGACAAACGCGAAGGAACTGGATGGCCTGATCATTCCGGTAGTCGTCAGCGTTTACACCGACCGCACCTTTTCGTTCATCACCAAGACTCCGCCGGCTTCGATTCTGTTGAAGCGCGCCGCGGGCGTGGCGAAGGGTTCCGGCGTCCCCAATAAGGACAAGGTCGGTAAGGTCACCGAGAAGCAGGTCATGGAGATCGCCAAGCAGAAGATGCCTGACTTGAATGCGGCGTCGGTGGAAGCGGCGGTCAAGAGCGTGAAGGGCACGGCGCGCTCCATGGGAATTGAAGTTACGGCGTAGAGTTTTGTCCCACAATGTGGGATAAAGTCGCAAAGACCACGGTCGCGCCGGAACAGAGGGCGGCGGTGGAAGACAAGGAGCAGCATGAAGAAATCAGGAAAGAACGTTGAGAAGGCGCGTGCCGGGATTGAGAAACACCCGTACACGCTGCAGGAAGCCGTCCCCCTTCTCCAGAAGGTAAAGTTCGCCAAGTTCGACGAAACGGTGGACCTCACCATGCGCCTGGGAGTCGATCCCAAGCACGCCGACCAGATGGTGCGTGGCACGGTCATTCTGCCGCACGGACTGGGAAAGACCAAGAAGGTCCTCGTAATTGCTTCCGGCGAGAAGCAGCGCGAAGCCGAAGCGGCTGGCGCGGACTTCGTCGGTGGCGAAGACATGGTGGAGAAGATCCAGAAAGAAAACTGGACTGACTACGATGCCGTGATCTCGACGCCCGACATGATGAAGTCGGTTGGCCGTCTGGGCAAGGTGCTTGGTCCCCGTGGACTGATGCCGAATCCCAAGACCGGCACAGTGACGTTCGACGTCGCGGCAGCTGTACGGGAAACCAAGGCGGGCAAAGTCGAGTTCCGTACCGACAAGACCGCACTGGTGCACGTGCCAGTGGGCAAGATTTCGTTCGATCCGCAGAAGCTGGTGGAGAACGCCGCGACCGTGATTACCAGCGTGATCAAGGCCAAGCCTTCGGTCGCGAAGGGCAAATACATCAAGGCTTGCTACCTGAGTTCCACAATGGGACCGGGTGTTGCGATTGACACTGCGGCGGTGGAACTGGCGGCGAAGGGCTAACGCCTTCTCCCAGGTTAGCGCCCAAAAACGGGGCGCGAACCTGGGGCACCCTAAAGATTGGGGCACCCTCAAGATACGTTTCGGAAAAGGAATCGAAGATGGCCGTTACTAAAGCGAAGAAAATCGAACAGGTTGAGAAGCTGAGCCAGGACCTCCAGGGCGCGAGCCACGCTATCGTCGGCACGTTTAGCAAGCTGACGGTGGAGAAGGATTACGAGCTCCGCAAGGCGGTTCGCAGTGCGGGCGCCAGCTATCGCGTGGTGAAGAACACGCTGGCGGAGCGCGCAGCCAAGGGCAGCAAGGTCGAAGATGCAGTGAAGGACCTTGCCGGCGTTACGTCCATTGCATACACCAGCGGCGATCCGGTTGCACTGGCGAAGGTACTCAGCAAGTACGCCAAGGACCACCCGGAGTACACCTTCAAGGCGGGCATCGTCGATGGCCGCGTCATCGCGATCAAAGACATCGACGCGCTGGCGAGCATGCCGTCGAAGGAAGAAATCTACTCGAAGCTGCTGTTCCTGATGAGCGCTCCGGCGCAGCGCCTGGTCACCGTGGTCAACGCAATTGGCCGCGACCTGGCCGTGGTCATCAACCAGGGCGTCGAGAAGAACAAGTTTGCCGGCGGGGAAGCCGCGGGCGCGTAATCCTCTCGCGGACTTTAGTCCGCTCGGGATTATTAAGAAGGCGGCGTGCGGCACGACAAAAGTCGTGTACTGATACGAAGCCGTCATAAACGAGTTTGGGAGCACGAGAGTGCTTTCATAAGAGATTGAGTTATCCGTTGTGAGGCGTGCATCACGCGTGATGTCTGGCAGGCGAGAGCACACTGGAAGCCTCGGAGACTGGTAACGAAATCATAACGACGAATAACGAACAAGTGGAGACACACATGGCGGATCTGCAGCAGTTGGAAGACTCAATCGTAGGCCTGTCGTTGCTTGATGCAGCGGCACTGGTAAAGAAGCTGGAAGAGCGTCTTGGCGTATCGGCAGCGGCTGCGGCCCCTGTTATGGTGGCAGGCGCAGGCGCGGGTGCGGCAGCAGCGGCACCGGTGGAAGAGAAGACGGAATTTGCCGTCGTCCTGACCGCCGCGGGCGCTAACAAGATCAACGTGATCAAGGCGGTTCGCGAAGTGACGAGCCTCGGTCTGAAGGAAGCCAAGGACCTGGTCGATGGGGCTCCCAAGACCGTGAAGGAAGGCGTCACGAAAGACGAAGCCGAGGCCATCAAGAAGAAGTTTGTCGATGCAGGCGCATCGGTAGAAGTAAAGTAGTTCCCCGCCCCGTTCTGGCGACGGAACGGGGCGATTCCACTCCGGGCACGCTGACCGGAGTTACAGGCGGCTGCCGTCGGCGGTCCACGCGACGGTGGCACAAGTTCCTCTTGACGTTGGAGCGGGCGTCGAGAGGCGCGATGATTCCGCGGAAGCGAAGTGGCTCTCTACAGCAGGGACCACAGAATTCCCGGGCATCGTTGGGACGGATTCAAGCAAGTTCGAATCCGGGCAACTCAGCAGGTAGTGACAGGCGGCACGTTCAGCCAGTATCGCGTCGGCTCAGACGCGACGGCGAGCGAGCCGAGGACAAGGCCTGAAAATACTGCAGCGGAAGTTAAAACTTAGCGCGGCACAATACGACTCGCCGCGTTCCCGGACCGAATGGTCATGGGATTGCTCAACGCCTCACCTGGCGCTTGCGGAGAGTTCTGTCTCTGCGGGCGCGCTCGTGTCTTTGCGCGAAACTTCGGCAGAACGCAGTTCTTTCGGTTACACCCGTCACCGTACGGCGCAGATGTCCGCGTCGCACCACCGCATAATCGCGGCTTGCGCGGCCAGGCGAGCGAGCCTGACCGGCACTGATTAGGAGCTTTATACATGGCGCAACAGAAAACTGCCAATCGAAATCGGTTCGACTTTTCAAAAATTCCGGCGACCATCCAGATCCCGAACCTGATCGAGGTGCAGAAGCGGTCCTACGACCGCTTCCTGCAGATGGATTCGCTGCCGAGTGAGCGTGACGATTCGGGTTTGCAGGCTGTGTTCCAGTCTGTCTTCCCCATCACCGACTTCCGTAACGTGTCGCAGCTCGATTTCGTCGAGTTCGCCATCGGTAACTGGGAGTGCAAGTGCGGCCACCTCAAGGGGCTGAACCACCTGCGCACCACCTGCCGTAATTGCGGTTCGACGGTCAAGACCGATCCCTTCCACATTGGCGACGTGCTCTGCACCAAGTGCGGCACGTACAACGCCAATACGCCCGATTTCTGCAATAAGTGCGGCGATCCGGTGGGACTGCAACTCAAGTACGACGTGTCCGAATGCGAAGAGCGGGGAATGACGTATTCCGCGCCGCTGAAAGTCACCATGCGGCTCACGATCTTCGACAAGGACCCGGAGACTGGCAACCGCTCCGTGCGCGACATGAAGGAGCAGGAAGTCTTCTTCGGCGACATTCCGCTGATGACGCAGAACGGCACCTTCATCATCAACGGTACCGAGCGCGTGATCGTCAGCCAGTTGCATCGCTCGCCTGGCGTGTTCTTCGAGACCGCGAACAACCGTACGTATTTCCTGGGCAAGATCATTCCGTACCGCGGCTCGTGGGTCGAGTTCGAGTACGACCAGAAGAACATCCTGTACGTGCGCATCGACCGCAAGCGGAAGTTCCTGGGCAGCATCTTTTTGCGGGCGCTCGGCCTGCGCTCGGACGAGGACATTCTTCGCACGTTCTACACTGTCGATCGCATCGCTCTGCGCGACAACAAGCTGTACTGGACGTTGGAGCCCGGCGTCGATCGCCCGACCAACCTGTTGGGCATGAAGCTGGCGCACAAAATTGCGACCAAGAGTGGCGAAGAGATCGCGCACTCCGGCCGCAAGGTCACCGCCGCGGTGATGAAGGAAATCCATAAGCACAAGATTTCCGAGATCGAGATCGACACCACGGACCTGGAAGGCGCATTCGTTGCTGCCGACGTGATCGACACCGCCACCGGTGAGGTAATGCTGGAAGCCAACACTGAGCTGACTACCGACAAGCTGTCGAAGATGCTCGAAGCCAGCGTTGCGGAACTGCACTTGTTCTTCCCCGAGCGCGACGACGTGGGCACGGTGATCAGCCAGACGCTGCGCCGCGATTCGGTCAAGACACCCCAAGAAGCGCTGATCGAGATCTACCGCAAACTGCGTCCGGGCGATCCGCCGACACTCGACACCGCGACTTCGTTGTTCCACGGAATGTTTTTCGATTCCCGGAAATACGACTTCTCGCGAGTGGGCCGCCTGAAGTTCAACATCAAGCTGTTCGAGTCGGAAGACGCGACCCACCTCGACCACCGTACGCTGGAGCCGGATGATTTCTACGGCACCATCAAGTACCTGCTCAAGCTGCGCAAGAACATCGGTTCGGTGGACGACATCGATCACCTTGGCAACCGTCGCGTACGCGCGGTAGGCGAGTTGCTGGAGAACCAGTTCCGCATCGGCCTGGTCCGCATGGAACGCGCCATCAAGGAAAAGATGAGCGTGTACCAGGAAATGTCGACGGCGATGCCGCACGACCTGGTGAATGCCAAGCCGGTGATGGCCGCGATCCGCGAGTTCTTCGGATCGTCGCAGTTATCGCAGTTCATGGACCAGACCAACCCGCTGTCGGAGATCACGCACAAGCGCCGTCTCTCAGCACTTGGCCCAGGCGGTCTGTCGCGCGAGCGCGCGGGATTCGAAGTCCGCGACGTTCACCCCACGCACTATGGACGTATCTGCCCGATTGAGACGCCGGAAGGCCCGAACATCGGCCTGATCTCGTCGCTGAGCTGCTACGCCCGCATCAACGATTACGGCTTCATCGAGTCGCCGTATCGCAAGGTGAAGGCGGGACACGTTCTCGACTTTGTGAGCGTGGTCAACGCCGGCGACAGCGACCGTCGGGTCGGCGATCATCTCGAGAAGGCCGAAGTGATCAAGATCAACAACGACTTGCGTGATCGCAAGAAGAAGCTGATCGACTACGAGCCGTTTTCGTTCTACCTGTCGGCATGGGAAGAAGACCGCCACGTGATCGCGCAGGCCAACGCGGAAATCGACGACAAGGGCCGCATCGTTGCGGAACTGGTCAACGCCCGCAAGGCCGGCAACTTCGTGCTGGTGAACCGCAATGAAGTGGACTACATCGACGTCAGCCCGAAACAGCTGGCATCGGTGGCCGCTTCGCTGGTTCCGTTCCT
>DATBZX010000200.1:0-2787 GCA_036512955.1 Terriglobales bacterium | reverse complement strand
AACAAGCTGACCGAGACGCTGAGCGGGTGATTGGGAATTGAGTAATTTCAAATTTGGAAATTGAAAAGCATGGTCACGAGCCGTGCTTTTTGTTTTGGGGATGTGCAGCAGGTATGGTGCTTGCGGAAAAAGAGGAGTGTGGGAGAGCACGTCAGAAGTGCTTGTGAACCGTTTTTGCACGCAGCCGACGCATCTTCCTCAGTAACGGCTGTGGACGCGCAGTGGATGGGCGTGCAAGTCTGGGCCGACCGGAGTTGAGGGGGGCGATTTGGTGAGACGAGCACAGATGATCGCCCTTATGAACAGCTTGAAAAATCGGGCTAAGGTGTTTCCCTAAAGCAATTTTTCCGGGTTATCCACATTTCCGAGGACATCGGTTTCTACTGCTGTTTTCTTATACTTTTGATATAAGTACAGCCATAGAAGTAAGCGGTGGAAAGATGCGATATGCGGGCTAGAGCTCGCTTCCGCACGCAGGGAGAGACAGCAGTGAGCGAAACCACGGCAACGCGCGCTTCAGACGTGCCCGAAGTCAAAGCGGGCGCGATGGAAATCACGGTCACCAAGGCGGAACTACTCAAAGAGTTAACAGCGACGCAAGGCGTGGTGGAGCGAAAGACCACGATCCCGATCCTGTCGAATTTCCTATTTGAGGCCGCGGGCGATCGGTTGTCGATTACGGCCACCGACCTAGATTTAAGCCTGCGGACTTCCTGCGGCGCCGAGGTCAAGAAAGAGGGCGCGTGCACCATCCCGGCGCGCAAGTTGTTCGATTACGCCAAACTGCTGCCCGACGGCAAGATCTCAATGAAGCTACTGGAGAACCATTGGGTCAATATTCGCAGCGGCCGGTCGAACACGAAGATGGTCGGCATGGCGCGCTCGAATTTCCCCAGCCTGCCTGCTTTTCCGGATAAAGATATCTACCGGCTGCCGGCGCCGGCGCTGCGCAAGATGATCTCGAAGACCATCTTTGCGATCTCAAACGAAGAGTCGCGTTACACCCTGAACGGCGCGCTGCTGGTGCTGAAAGCCGAGTCCATGACGATGGTGGCTACCGACGGGCACCGGTTGGCACATATCGAAAACGGGACGGCGAAACCGGGCGTCAGCGGCGAGATGCGGATCCTGATTCCCAAGAAAGCGATGGCCGAACTCAACACGCTTTTGAGCGACTACGAAGGCGAATTCGTGGAGTTCTCCAAGGACGAGAGCACGCTGTTCTTCCGCCTGGGATCGCGACTGCTGACCTCGCGGCAACTGACCGGGCAATTTCCGAATTACGAAGCGGTGCTGCCGCGCGACAACAGTAAGTCGGTAACGCTGGCGACCGAGCAGTTCTCGGCGGCCATCCAGCGCGTGGCGCAATTCGCTGACGAGCGCAGCGGGGCGATCAAGCTGCGCCTGGACAATAACGAGCTCAAAGTGTCGTCTTCGTCGAGCGACGCGGGCGAGTCGGAGGATTCGCTCGAGACCACGTACACGGGCGACGTGGTCACCATCGGTTTCAACAGCGCCTACCTGATCGACTTCCTGAAAAACGCGGGCTCGCCCGAGGTGCGGCTGGAGTTCAAGGACTCACAGAGCGCGGGACAGATGCGTCCGGATGAAGCCAGCGACAGCGAGTTCAAATACCGCTACATCGTGATGCCGATGAGGATCTGAGTAATCTCAGATCGGGTAACTCGGAATTGAGTCGTTGAGAGAAGGGCGCTGCGGCGCCCTTTTCCGTTCCATTACAGGAAAGTTGCAGTAGCGGCGGATTGCGCGTATTTTTTGGGGCGCACTCCTTTCGAAGAACGCGGAATCCGGGCCGGGCAGGAGGCAGTCATGCGTAGGTTCATGCTTGTACTTGCGGTTGCGATGGTGGGCTGTGCAGCACTGGCGCAGGAGTCGGGCGGGCTGTCACCGAAGGCGGGCGCATACTCCGAGAGCCTGTACACGAACGTTTACTTCAGTTTCAATTTCAAGGTGCCGCAGAAGTGGAACGTCACATGGGTGGCGAAGGACGGTCCATGCGGCCATGAGTGCATGCTGCTCGACGTGCGGCATCCGGCATATCCGAAGCCGATGCAGATGATCCAGGTGACGGCGGAGGCGGTGCAGCCGCAAGCGTCGATGCGCGAGGCGTCGGCGGGCGTGTTCCTGGTGCAAGCAGGGGCCAAGAAGCTCAACGAACCAAAAGAACTGCTGGTGAATGGCCTGACGTTTTACCGCACCGACTATCGCTCGCAGCTTGCCAATGCCGACCTGTTCCAGACACTGATCGTCATGCCGGGCAAGGAATATACAGCCGTATTTACCTTCGCCGCGAACAGCCGAAGAGATGTTGACGGGATGATCGATGACTTCGGCAAGGCGTTCAGCAAGATGGGCGCAAGACAGGACTAAGTCGCGAGGCCAGGCTATGAGAGGTTTCAAGCAATTTCTGCTGCGCGGGAACGTGCTCGATCTTGCGGTCGGCGTAGTCATCGGCGTGGCATTTGGGGCGGTGGTTACCTCGTTCGTCAAAAACCTGCTGACGCCGTTGATCGCGGCCCTGGTGGGCAAGCCGGACTTCTCCGCCTACTCGTTCGAGATCAATGGCAGCAAGTTACTGTACGGCGAGTTCGTCAACACAGTGATCTCGTTCCTGCTGGTGGCAACGGCGGTGTACTTCTTCCTCGTGCTGCCGATGAACAAACTGGTGGAGCGGTCGCGCAAGTCGGCGGTGCCAGCCGATCCGACGACGAAGAAATGTCCGGAGTGCCTGAGCGAAATCCCGATCGAGGCGAGAAGGTGCGCGCA
>DATBZX010000199.1:0-15722 GCA_036512955.1 Terriglobales bacterium | reverse complement strand
CTCGCGGACCTCGAAGGTCAGATTGAGTCCACGGAATTCAGCATAGCGAAGCTCGAAGTCCTCAACGATGCGCAGCGCTTGCAGATTGTGATCGAAGTATTCGCCATGGCGTCGCATTGCGACATCAAGCGCCCGCTCGCCTGCATGTCCGAAAGGTGGATGGCCAATGTCGTGCACCAGCGCAAGGGTTTCCACCAGGTCAACATTCAAACCAAGGACCGCCGCAATGGTACGTGAGATCTGCGCGACTTCCATGGTGTGGGTCAGGCGGGTGCGAAAGTGATCGGAATAGCGGCGCGTGAATACCTGAGTCTTGTTTTCCAGCCGGCGGAAAGCCCGGGCATGGATGACGCGGTCACGGTCGCGCTGGAATGCATTGCGATAGGGATGGGGCGGCTCCGGATAGCGCCGTCCTCGAGAGTCCTCCACGCGAAGCACGCAGCTGGCGAGCATGAACTGAGTTTAGCAGCGGTGTGGTTTCGAAAAAGACAAAAGCAACCACGGGTTTGCACGGATGACACGGATCGAACCACAGCACAAAACGACGACGCGGGCCTGTCGACTGCAGGGCGGTCGATAGAAAGGGCCGCCCACAAGAAAAAAGGCGCTGCCGAAGCAGCGCCGGTTCGGAACACGAAAGACTATTCCTTTGTCGCTGTTTGTTTGGCGAGCTTTACCTTGGCGGACTCCAGGTCCTTCTGCACTTTGGCAACTTCGTCGGTGTCCACTTCGGCGGGAACCGTCTTGCTCCATTCGTCTATGGCGCGCTGCCAGTGCGTGGTAGCCAACTTGAGGTGGCCGGTCTTCTGATACAGGTCGCCCAAGTGCGCCTGCACCGTGGGATCGCTGCCGATCTTTTCGGAGGCGCGACGCAGGTTTTCTTCCGCCAATTCGTAATTGCCCAAACGGTAATACGCCCAGCCAAGCGAATCGAGATACGCTCCATTTTGCGGATCGAGCGCAACCGCGCGGCGAATGTAACCCAGTGCCTCTTCGAGTCGCGTGCCGCGGTCCGCCAGCATGTAGCCCAGGTAATTCAGCGCCTGTGCGTTCTTCGGATCGTCAGCGATGACCTTGTGGAACGACTCCTCCGCCAATTCGTATTTCTTCTGACGCTCATAGATGGAGCCCGCGACAAACGTAACGTAGTCCTTGTCCTCCTGCTTGTTGGACAGCTCCATCGCCTTGTTGATGTTGGCTTCCGCCTGCGGCCAGTCCTTGGTGCGGCTGTACATCTGGGCCAGCGTAATGTAAACCTCGCGGTCTTCAGAGCTGCCTTTCAGCATCGCCTTGACCTGCTCGATCGCCGGGCCCGCATTCCCCAGGTCCGCGCGTTGCGACGCAGCTACCATCTGCAACTGACGGTCGTTGGGATACTTCTTCGCAGCCTCCTCGGCGGTCGTGGTGGCCAACTGCCACTGCTTCTGGTCGCGATAGGTCTCGATGATCTGTTGGTAGCCGCGAACGGCGTTTTCATCGCCCAAATCGAACATCCGGCGGAAAGTATCGATGGCCAACTGCGGCTTGTTAGCTTCGCGATAAACCGTGCCCAACCTCTCCATGAAAATCGCCCGGTTGTTCTTCTCAGAGGTGTCGTACTTACCGTTGGCGTGTTCGGTCTTCTGCAGCAACTGAGTGAGGATCGCAATGGAGTCGTCGTACTTTCCCTGGGCCTCCTCGATCACCGCCATGTTGTATTTCAGCTCGAGTGATTCGGGGACGACGGCAGTGGCTTTCTTCAGGCACTCATGCGCCTCGTCGAGCTTGCCGTTACGGCGATAGATCTCGGCCATGCGCATGTAGGTCTGCGCGTCCGAGGGATCGGCCTCGGCAATAACTTTGTATTGCACCAGGGCCGCGTCGGGCTGGCCATCGTTCAACAGGTTCTGGGCGAGGCCACGAATCGAGTCGAGATTGTCGTGGTCGAGGTCAACCGACTTCTGGTAAGCGTCGATGGCCTTTTTGTAGGCCTTGTTCTGCTCGTAGGTGTAACCCAGCGCGGAATACAGCTTGGCGGAGCGGGCGCCCTCGGGGAATGCGTTCAGCACATCCAAGGCGCGGGAGGTGTCACCCTCTTCGTTGTAAAGGATCGACAACGCTGTGACCGCTTCTTCCGAATCCGGCTGAATTTTCACTGCGGTCTTGAACTCGTTCTCGGCCTTCACCAGATCGTTATTCAGGCGGTACAGGCGGCCGAGCAGCAGATGGTCTTCCACGCTCTTGGGATCGAGCCTGACGATCTGCTCATATTGCTCGATGGCCAGATGCAGGATTTCCTGCGACTGGGTCCCGGACTGCATGTCGCCCAGCGACCGCAAGTAGATGCGGCCAAGCAGGCGGTGCGCCTCCAGGTTGTTGCCATCGCGCTTGAGGATGTCCTGAGCTTCCAGCACCGCATCTTTGATGCGGCCAGTGCGCGCATACAGCTCGGCGAGCCCCGCATTCAGGTAATCCGAGGTCGGGTCATTGTCAATGGCCAGGCGGTACTCTTCGACTGCCTTGTTGGCATAATCGGCGCGACCGTACATCGAGACCATTTCCTCATAAATATGTGCCATCGCGAAGTGGTAATAGGCGGCAGCCTTGTCGGCGCCCTTTTGTGCGGCTGGACTTGCCGCGACGGGTGCCGCTGCACTTTGGTTCGCCGGGGCCTCAGGCTTATCTTGGGCAAAGGTGCCAATCGAGCAGGCGAACAGGAGTGCCAGGAGAAATGCAGAGGTGCGATTTGGATTCATTCTGATAGGACCAGCCATTACTACGATTGGATGCTTTACCCGTGGGGGGGAATCTTCTTATTTTAGCCGTTTTCGGCTCGGTATGGGAAAAATGAGAGATGGCGCTGCCACTGTTGAATTTTTCCACAACGTCCTTAACACCGTTAATCGTTGGACGTCGCGGTGGGAGAAAGGTTAAATGCTCCTCAGGCTGGATTTTCTGTAAGATTTCGGTTAGAGACCGCTGCGGATTTTGGTAACACGTAATAGCACCGAGGTGCAGGAAGGAGGCTCTGCTCTACTCAAGAATGAAGTCGCCAGTCGGACCACTGCTGCTGGGAATGTCGGGTTCGGCGCTGGTGGTTCTCGCCTTTGGCCCGAAGTTGCCCGAGCGATTGGCTGGGCAAGCCGTCAAATGGCAGGAATCGCCGGACACGACGGAAGCCGTGCGCCAGCAATTGGGAGAGTACTTTGCAGGCGGCCGTCGTAAATTCACGCTTCCGCTCGATCTTCGCGGAACCGATTTCCAAAAGCGATGCTGGAAAGAACTGCTACGGATTCCCTACGGCGAAACCCGCAGTTACGCCGAGGTTGCCCGGGCCGTGGGAAGTCCCAGCGCTTATCGCGCGGTAGGGCAGGCCAACCACTACAATCCCATCGCGATTGTGGTTCCTTGTCATCGCGTCCTTGCGGCCGGCACGGCGTTGGGAGGCTATGGCGGCGGGCTCGCAACCAAGGCGTTCCTGCTGCGGTTGGAGGGAGCGGAATTTCACGATGAAGCGACCGCAGACAGTCAGCAAAGGGCACTGAATTTTACTTAGCCGCTGACTACAATTCCGGAGTTGCTGCCAAGAGAGTTCGCGTGTACTCGTGGAGCGGCGCCGTGGTGATCTGTTCCGTGACACCGATCTCCACAAGCTCACCCTGCTTCATCACCGCGATCCGATTGGCCAGATATCGAACTACTGGCAGGGAGTGCGAGATAAACAGGTAAGTAAGCTGGAATTCCTTTTGCAGCTGACGCAGAAGGTTTACGATCTGCGCGCCCACGCTCACGTCGAGCGCCGATACCGGCTCGTCCGCGACAATAAAGCGTGGTCTGAGCATAAGTGCCCGCGCGATGCCGATTCGCTGACGCTGGCCTCCACTGAACTCGTGGGGATAGCGACGCAGGGCCGACTCATCCAGTCCGACGGCGCGCATCATTTCCGCCGCGCGGAGACGACGAGCACTGCCGGATTCGCTGCCATGTATCACGACGGGTTCACACACGATGGCTTCTACGGTCATGCGGGGGTCGAGTAATCCGAAGGGGTCCTGAAAAATGATCTGCATGTCACGCCTGAGGCTGCGCAGCTCGCCGCCACTCGCCGTCAGCACGTCCTGGCCATCGAAGTGGACCGTACCCGAATCCGGCTCGATCAGCCGCAACAACATCCGCCCCAGGGTGCTCTTACCCGAGCCCGATTCCCCGACGAGCCCGACCGTTTCGCCCGCCTCAATGGTCAGTGACACGTCGTTGACGGCGCGCACCCAGGTTGTCGAGGCGGTCCCAAAAGCGCTCTGGCCCGAGCTGAACGACTTCACGAGATGTTCGGCCTGCACCAGCGGCATGCCGCCGATGGTAACAAATGTCGGATCGTCAGATTTGCTCGTTGGCCGAAAGCCGCGCCAATCAAACTCGAAAGAGATTGTCACATCGGGATTCTTCGTGTTTGGCTGTTCTCACTTGCTCCAAACATGTTGCTGACTTCTCCCAAGGGTTACCCGGTTCCGGTGCCTATTCCAGCAATTTCCATTCGGCCGGGTCCGTGCTGTTTCGGCATTCGTCCAAGTTGCTTGAGGCACAGACCTCGATTGAATACACCGGATGGATTTCCCACAACGATGCGCGTTTGGGATTGGGGCGAGAGCTTGCCGTGCAAATGGAGTGGCTATTGTCGTAGAACAATTGCCCCTTAATCCTGACTGGCTTGCCCAAGCCGTTCAGCATTTGCGGCGTCCAGTTCGTGGGCCGGTAGTGCGGGCTCATCTCGGCAGTCGTACTGTGGCACTCTTCGGTATCGTTGGGGTCCGACATCAAGACGATGTGGATGTCGTTCGGGGGATTGCCGGACATGTTGCAATTGACGGCCTCCCCGCCTGTGGTGTCGGAGTAGTGGGCGTTCTTGATGACAGCCACATAGCTGACATAGTTGCCTTCGCCGAGATTTTCGACGTCCTTGCGGTCGACGAGCGCCTTCGGAATACCAGTGCTTTGCGTCTGCAGGTCGAGCAACTTCTGATACGTAAGCGTGTCCGGATCATGCGTGGGAACGCAGAAATTGTTCTTAGCTGTGCTTTCCCCCTGCTTGGCCGGATCGGTGCTTCCCCCCTGAATTCCGCAATGATCATCGCTGGCGGGATTGCGAACACCATTGAAGGGCAGCGTGCAGACAGGGAAGAACTTTCCGGGCTGTTGCATCACCGAGGCGGTAGGAGGAGCACCCGGACCCGGGGGAGTGGGTTTTCCGCCGGGCAACATCGCGCCGCCGACCAAGGCGATCGCCAGCGGGATCATGGGAGCGACCGTCCGTACGACGCTGGTTCGGGACTTCGTCGTAGTCGCTTTCGCCGAAGCAGTCGCGGGCGATTTGCGCACAACGGTCCTGGTGACGGTTGTGGTTGCTTGAGTGGTCGTCGTACTGGTCTTCTTTGGCGGCATGGCTAAGCCTCATCTCGAGCTGGTGGTCGGCGCATGATCTAGACACCCCACAGGAGCAAGTCCCGCCTACGCTAACTTTGACTTCCCGTCGCTTGATCGGCGGCCTGCTGGGCCACTGCCGCATTTTCGGCCGTCTGTTGCACGGCTTGCTGCGCCACGGCGGCATGCACCGCCATCTGACTGACGGCCGCCTGGGTGACTGCCGCCGCCTGCTCCGCTGCCGCCGCATGCATACCCGCCTCGTCGGCTGCCGCTGCCGCATCGGCTGCATCCTCGCCGCCGTCTTGCGGCGTCAGAGTCTGAGGCTGGCTATACGAGATGCCCTTCCCGACCGCGTACGTACTGGCGCTGATTCCCAGGAGCGTCAGCACGCCGTTCGGAATGTCCGGGAATCCCGTCGTGCTCACCCGCAATTCGATCAATTCGTAAAGGCCGATCGCGATGACGAAGGTGAAGATCAGCAACTGGAAGCGCGACATGCTGGCTTGACCGTTGGATTCGCTAATTAAGGCCGACAGGTCGATTTTGCCCTGCCATATCCAAACGATAATGGTGCCGCCCAACAAGCCGACAAATGCGCACAGCACAAACCCAAATACCTGCCCTAGCAGATTCATGACGATCCTCCTAAGCCCCGCTTCTTAAGGTTGAAAAATGTCCACGCTTTTCCGGCGGCGTAGATCCCGCTGCTCCCGCCAAACAAATAGATCATGTGAGGACTGACGTCGGGCATAGTGCCGGTGGTGTTGCTGGCTATCTGGCCCAGATAAGTCGCACTTGCGGCGATCGTCGCCAACAGCAACTGGACCCTCACCGGACTCACAAACGCTGTCCCGTCCTTGTTCGTAATCAAGCCTTCTGTGTTGATCTGGCGCGTCGCAATCTTGAACAAAACGACGGCACCCAGTGCGAACAGAAAGCCCATTGCCTCGAAATGGAGAATGCGGTTCAGCAACATAAACGTCTCGTTGAAATCGTGCCGCAAGTTACCACACTCGCGAGTTGCACACAACAACTATCTGAAAGCAAAGCAGTTCCGCCGCGTTGGATGCCACGAACGTGGCGTGACGGATTAGGACAAATGCCAAAGCGACCACCGATTAGGGAGAGTCGCCGGTTGGGCCATGCGCCCACCCCCACGGTGATTTTTCGTTCTGGGGAGTTGCCGGGCGGGGCAACCGCCAAGGGGTTTCTACTTCTTGGTTTCTCCCTTCAATTCCGTCTGCACCAGGTGAAACTCGGAGGGGCCTACGTTTTCTACCGCGTGCGTCCCGGGCTCGCGCCAGACGGCCGTACCAGCTTTGGCCTCAGCCTCCCGGCTTGTCCCATCCGGAAGGGTGAACTTGATCTTGGTATCCGTGACGTAATAGACAACGCTAGCCGGATGCGAATGCATCGCGACCTTCTGTCCGGGTTGCACATGAACGTCGAGTACGCGGACCTGGGCATTATCCAGTATCACTTTGTGGGTCTCAGACCCACCGGAAACCGTGACCACGTCTTGCGTGAGGGCGGTTGACCAGGCAAGACACAAAAGACAGACTAGATACAACAGACGACGCATATCTACCTCCTCAACGTCGAATTGGACGAGGGCGGTATATTCATCTGCAACTCGCGTGATGTCAAGCGGAATGTCTTGTTCCCTTCAAGAGCGGCAGGACTTTGCGTTATCGAGTGGGGTTCGGGTGGCCGCAACACTCATCGAACGCAATGTCCGATAATGCGAAAAATGCGCAATAATCTTTTAGTGCGCTCTTGTGTTTTCAATGGGTTAGGCTGAAATTGTTCGCAAGAGATTGATAAATAGGGTAGTTATACGTATCCATGTCTGCCCGTGGGAGTTAGGGGGCACGGTTTTCGCCGGATGTTCGCTGCTTCCGGCAGCGAGGGAATCGTTCCGAACCACAGGCCCAGACCAGGCGCAGGTTTTCAGAGACCGCTCGCGGCCGCACGATGGGTGCGGCGAAGGGCAGGGACACCAATCCCTTCCCCTGTTGGATGTGTAACGCGGCCGAGGTTGGGAGCGCCAGAGAAATCAGCAGCCGGGAAAACTAAAGTAACCAAGGCTCCGTAAAAGATGTACCCGCGCGGTGGTTCTATTGTTGGCGCTTCGCCTACGGCTGCGCGCCTGCCTTCGGCAGAATGGAATTGATCTATTTTAGGACTTACCCCGGGTTCCGCTTCCTACGGTCGCTCCACCCGGGGCTACGATTGTGCCGCCCTGCGGGCTGGACTGTTGAGGCCCAGGTTATCGCCCAAAAGCGGGGCGCGAACCCTTCGACAGGCTCAGGGCAGGCTCTGGGGCACCAGGCCGTCCGGCCATCCGCCCACCGGCCCGGTGTTCAGGACATGTGGCAGAGTTCGCCGGGATATTGGACGATGCTGGTGGAGTTCTTATGGTTGTGCCACCAAGCGAGCCAGAGGTTCTCGAGCTGAATCGGGGTGGGGCTGCGGGCACCGGGTTTGGTGACGGAATGGCCGGTGAGTTCCGTCAGCGAGGTAGCGGCGTGGGCGCGGATTTCGGGGTCCTTGTCGCGCAGGGCGGTGATGATGGCATCAACGGCATCTGGGGAGTTGGTGATGCGCAGGGCGCGAATGGCCCACCAGCGCTGTTTTTGCACTGGACTCTGGAGCTGTACCTGGAGCAGGGAGACGACGCTGCCCTTCCCGAGTTTCGCGATGGCCGTCATGGCGTAGAGACCTTCGCAGGTGTTAGCGCGGGGGACATAAGGCTCCAGAAACGGAACATAGGTTGCGTCGCCGGAGTTGCCGAGGGAATCGATAGCGTGGCAGCGGGCGCTCTGCTCGTCGTCATTGCCTTCAATCTTGCGGGTGTTGATGACCTCGGCGAGGACCTGACGCGCTTCCGGGGTGTTCATGCGCCCGAGGCCGCCGACAGCGTGCTCAACGTTAAACGGATCGGGATCGCGGGCGAGGCGCAGGGCCTCGTCGTAGAAATAATCAGGGGCGGTGGTAGCGAGCACGTCGAGCGCGTCGTGACGCACGAGGGGATCGGGGCTCTGCAGGTCGGCGTGGAATTTCTGCAACGTTTGTTCGACATGGGCCGGATCGGCCGGCACGACCTTCAACGTCATCTTCGAGGAAACTGGCAGCGATTGGATGCCGCGCTTCAGGGTGCTGTATCGGACGGGTCGCGAGATGCTGACCTGGTAGGTACCCTCGCGAGTTACGTGATACCAGAAGTCGAGCGGCCATTCCGCGGTGTAGGTTTCTCCAGCAGGAAGCTCCACGGTGTCGTCGGAGCAGATGGGATCCCAGGAAACTCCGCAGGCGAGGTGGCCGGTCATGGAGAAGGTGAACGCGTCGGAGCATCCCCCCGGGGCTTTGGGGAACAGATACATACTGTCGGGCGCGGAATTTTTGATTTCCATGGTGAACATGAGAGGCTCGCCGATGGAGTAGGTCTCTTGGTTGAGATAGAAGCGCGCGGTGACCTGGGCGGAGGCGGTGATCGCCAAGCAGACGGTAAATAGAACAACCGCTCTGAGCGCACGCATAAGTGGGGGGTACTGTAGCGCGAACTGAGGAGAAAGTACAGGAGAAGGTTACACAGCGCGCTAGGACTGGTGGGAGTGGAAAACCCGCCAACAGTTGTCAGTCGTCGGTGGTCAGTTGTCAGTGAAAGTCAAAAGACCCACCTGGGCCAAAATCGGGCAGAAGGGGCAGCCAGCCGTCGGGTTGGGTGTATCTTCTCTCGAGGAGGTGAGCGTGGGGGAACCCGCAAATTTTTTTGGCCCGCCGACACCTGTGTTTCGCGTGGCGGATGTGGATGCGAGCGTCGCGTATTACACGCAGGCGCTGGGGTTCGAAGTGCGATTTCGATGGAGCGAAGACTTTGCCAATGTGGTACGCGGGCATTGTTCGATCTTTCTGACCACCGACAACCAGAGCCAGGGGCGCGTGTGGGTGTGGATTGGGGTGCAGGATGTGCGCGCGCTTCACGCGCAATTTGAGGCGGCGGGCGCGAAGATTCGGAACCCTCCGAACAACTTTGAGTGGGGGCTGGAGATGCAGGTGGAAGACCTGGACGGGAACGTGTTGCGCATCGGGTCAGACCGCGAGAAGGACCAGCCACTCGGGGTGTGGAAGGACGGGGACGGTGTCCGCTGGCGGCATCTGGGGAGCCAGAGGTATGAGCGGGTGGAGTAAGGTTGGGCGCGGACACAGTCATGGTTTGGGAAATGAAAATTCCACTCACGCTCACAGGCGCTCGCTTGAAATGGGGCACCCGACCGATGGTCGTCAGTTGCCGGTGATCAGTTGTCGGTGAAAGTCAAAAGACCCACACAAGCAAAATCGGCTTGTGTGGGGCACCCGGCTTTAGACAATTTCGAATCCCAGGTTAGCGCCGAAAAGCGCAGCGCGAACCTGGGGCACCCGGCAGGGCCACCTGTCCGACGACCCGACTAATACGCGACGCCCGGCCCGTTCTGAGAAGGCGCTCCTGCTCCGCCAATCATCGTGTAGATGGACCGGCCGTAGAAGAACGGCAGGCCGAAATCGAAGACCAAAGGGGATAGAGGCCAATTTCCACCGAGAGTCGGGATGGCGTAATTGCCGGGTGTCCCGAAGAGTTGGTCAGCGTTGCCTACCGAAAACGTTGCAGGCGCGGTTGTGAGGGAGACGCCTTTGTTGATGACGCTAAAGTTCTGCGAGGCCAGCGGACAATACCACTCGCTCTTGTCGCTGCAGGCAGGCATCTGGGTCCCTAATGTTTGGGAGTTCAAGAAGAAAAATCCATTGGAACCGCTGTCGAGGAAGCTACCCGGGTAGTCAACATTCTGGTAGTTCGTCGTAATGTCGCCATTCGGGTCGCCAGCCAGCAGCGTGGCACTACCGAGCTGGTTGTTGGGCTGGCTGTTAATCCCGAAAATAAGTGAACCCTGTAGTGGGCCGTTGGTGGCGGGCGTAGGCAATTGGAGCACGGTTCCCAGATAGTCCGAAACAAAAGCAGAGACGGGATTCGAGACCTGGAAAAACGCGTTGGTGGTGGCGCAACCGGAGGCGCTGCACGTGTAGTAAATGTAAGGAAGATTGAAAGAGTCGAAGCACCATTGGCCGCAGTCGTCGGCAAATGGTCCGATACCGAGGATGCCATTGGCGCCCAATACCGGCAAAGTGCCGATACCCACCCCCGAGCTGATACAGGTAGAAGGTACGGCGGGCTGTCCCGGTTGCCCAACGATTTGCATCTCAATGTTGGACGCCTGCTCGCCCGTGCCATCCGGGAGGGTCAGGACGTCTGCGGTCACGACCGGGCCCCAAAGATATCCGCTGACGAACGGGGCGCATTCGACCAGGTTGGTGCCGTCGGACTGGCTGATGTACGCCGGCAGCGGGAGGGTGAGCTCGCCGCCGGCAGGACCCGCTGCGAGCAATCGCAAGCCGACGGACCCGGTGTCGACCAGGATGTGATCGATGGTCTGGCAGTTGGAGGTTCCGGGCACACAGACGGTAACGGAGGTGAATGCCCCGTTGATGTAGGGCGAGGTGGCAGCATTGGGGCCACCGTCGACGACGACCGGCACGACGTTGTTAGCGGTGGTGGTCGAGGGAGTCACGTTAACGGCGAAGGTTCCGGACACAGTCTGGTCTTGCACCGATAGTGCGGTGATGGTCTCGACATAGGTGTTGCCATTGTTGTAGGCCCGCTGGGGGACGTATAGACCAGAAGGCGACACAGACTCGGGTGACCCTCTCCACTCCACAGCGGAGCTGTAGCCGCCGGAGCCGGTAACGACGGCAGTGCATGCGGTGTCTTGGCCGGGGCTGAGTGTGCTCTTGGTGCAGGAGGGGGTGACGGAGGTAATGGTGCCCGGTGAATGCACGTACACCGTGTAGTTACCCACCTTTGTTGGATCCAAGACGGATGTTGCCTGTACATTAACGAAGCCCGCCCCGAGGACCTGAGGTCCTGTAACGACCCCGGTTGGGGAGATGCAATTACAAGGTAAGTTGGTGAGGGGGTAAGGGTAGCCTGCTTGGGTTGCCGACCAAGTTACCGACTGGAAATCAGAATTGACACCGATCACTGCCGCCGTACATTGGGTCTGCTCTCCGGTCCCAATCGGGTTGGGCGAACACGAGACCTGGATGAAGAGGATGGGGCTGGGCGCCGTGACGGCAATCGTGGTTGAGCCGGACTTGGTGGAGTCGAAGGCTGAAGTTGCGGTAATTGTGACTTGGGTGGTGGCGGTCACGGATGGCGCGGTGTATGCGCCGGCCTGGGTAATGGTGCCGGCAGAGGCGGACCAAGTGACCGCCGATGAATAGCTGCCAGTTCCCGTCACGGTGGCCGAACATGTGGCCGTGAGACCCGACAGGACTGAGTTCGGACTGCAAGTTGCCGTCACCGACGTGATGGTTGAGTTGGAATTGCCGCCGCCACCGCCGGTGGCCCCGCCGTTGTTGCTTCCCCCGCCGCAGGCGACAAACCAGAGCACGCTGCTGATACAGACCGCGAGGATTAGTCGTCGCACGATTCGGCTCCTTTTAGCGAATATCGTTTGGATCCATGTTGGAGGGGAGAAGCTGAGGGACATAGGCGCGGCCGTGAATCGCCCGCATGTGCCCGACTTGCTCGAAGACCAGCCCGGGCGTATTCAGCAGAATGGGTCCTCGGCGTTGATGCTCCCGCTGCGCCGTGGCGGCCTGCTGAAAGGGCCCGAAATAAGCTCCCAGCAGCGATTGCAAGTCGAGGCCGCCGGGCCCGCTCCAGGAAACGGCAAACACCGAGCCTCCCGGGGAGACGAACTCACGCACCGCATATCCCCCGGGTGTCTGGATCTCGTGCAGAACATACGGAGTCGCAGACACGACACGATGCGTACCCTTCATACGTGCCGCGTCGCGCTGGATGGATTGTTCGTTGTCGCCGAGCGCTGCCCACGATGGACAGGTGAGAGCTAGTAAAAGGAGCGTCAGCAGGATGGAAGGTTTGCTAGCAACTAGAGCTAAAGAGTTTTCGGAGTGCCTATCCGTTCCTGGTTCTTTCACGTAGTGCCTCGATGTACGGCCACGGGGTCGCCATGCGGTTAGTATCCACGACCAGCACGGCCTCGCTCCGTGACGGCAATCACAGTGCGTGGGTCAACGAAGTCCTCGCAGAGAAGCACTACAGCGGTATATTCCCGTGCTTCTTCGGCGGGTTCTTGTCCCGCTTGTTTTCCAGCATTTCGAGAGCCTGGATCAGCTTGCGGCGCGTATCTCTCGGGCGGATTACTGCGTCGAGGTATCCGCGCTCGGCTGCTACGTAGGGATTGGCGAAGCGGTCGCGAAATTCTTCGATCTTGGCGGCGCGATCGGCTTCGGAGTTTTCTGACTTCTCCAGCTCACGCCGGTACACGATGTTGACCGCGCCTTCGGGACCCATGACCGCGATTTCGGCGGTCGGCCAGGCGTAGTTCACGTCGGTGCGAATGTGCTTGGAGGCCATGACGCAATAGGCTCCGCCGTAGGCTTTGCGCGTGATCACGGTGATCTTGGGCACGGTCGCCTCGGAGAAGGCGTAGAGCAATTTCGCGCCGTGGGTGATGATGCCGCCGTACTCCTGCTGGGTGCCGGGGAGGAAGCCGGGGACGTCTTCGAAGGTGATCAGCGGAATGTTGAAGCAGTCGCAGAAACGCACGAAGCGCGCGCCCTTGATGCTGGCGCTGATGTCGAGCACTCCGGCGAGGAAGTTTGGCTGGTTGGCCACGATGCCGACGGGCTTGCCGTTGAGGCGGGCGAATCCGATGACGATGTTGCGGGCGTAATACTCCTGCACCTCGAAGAAGTAGCTGTCATCGACGACGCGGTGGATGACGTCCTTAATGTCGTAAGGAATGTTCGACTCCGCCGGAACCAGCGTATCGAGCGCGTCGTCGGAGCGATCAATGGGATCGGTGCAGGCTTTGCGCGGCGGCTCTTCGAGATTGTTCGACGGAATGAAGCTGAGCAACTCTCGCACCATGCTGAGACACTCGGCGTCGTCGTGCGCCAGGAAGTGGGCCACGCCCGACTTCTCGTTGTGGGTCATGGCGCCGCCGAGTTCTTCCTTGGTGACCTCCTCATGCGTGACCGACTTGATGACTTCCGGGCCGGTAATAAACATGTAGGAAGTCTTATCGACCATCAGAATGAAGTCGGTCATGGCGGGCGAGTACACCGCTCCACCAGCGCAGGGGCCCATGATGGCGGAGATTTGCGGCACCACTCCTGATGAAAGAACGTTGCGCAGGAAAATGTCAGCGTAACCGGCGAGCGACTTCACGCCTTCCTGAATGCGCGCGCCTCCGGAATCGTTCAGGCCAATGACGGGCGCGCCGACGCGCATGGCCATGTCCATCATCTTGACGATCTTGGCGGCGTTGGTCTCGGAGAGCGAGCCGCCGAACACGGTGAAGTCCTGAGCGAAGACGAAGACGAGGCGGCCTTCGATGCGGCCGTAGCCGGTGAGGAATCCGTCACCGTAATAGGTCTGCTCTTCCATGCCGAAGTCGGTGCAGCGGTGCGTGACCAGCTTGTCGGTTTCTTCGAAGGTGCCTTCGTCGAGGAGAAATTCAATGCGCTCGCGGGCGGACATCTTGCCCTGCTTGTGTTCGCGGGCGCGACGATCTTCTCCGCCTCCGGCTTCGGCGAGGGTGTCGCGACGCTTCAGTTCGGCTAGCTTCTGCTCAAGATTCATGCGAGGGATTATAAACAGCGGGGTGTTTGGGGGAATGTGACGGGTGAACATGGGGCTCGGGCTGAAGCCCTCGCGGACATCTGTCGTCCCCGCCGGGACTCGGGTTTCTGATCTTGCCCACCCACCGTTAAAAACGGTGGGCTAAGATATGCCGTCCCTGCCGGGATTGGAGTGTCGCTGTGCTGCATTCCTTTGGTGGAAGAGGGCGAAGAGCAGATCCCTCGGAGGCTAAAGCCTCCTCGTGATGACAAAATTAGCGGGCTCAACGGTACGGTTGAAGCCGCACTCCTTCGAAACAAGTCGACAGTCGAGTTCTTCGGTGGGCTGCGAAGCCGTGCCCTTTCAGAGCTCTGCCACCATCACGCGAAGTGCTCCCAGCCGCCGGCCTGCAAGGGATGGAATTTGCCGTCGGGGGACTGCAGCTTGATCTGGCGGACGCGCGTGATCTCGCCGATCCGAGTGATCGTTGTGCCTGCAATCTGGCGAGGGATGCGACGGTTGGGCGGAGCAGTGAAGAGCAGTTCGTAGTCCTCGCCGCCGTGCAAGGAGAATTGCAGATCGTCGTCGCCGTTTACGGATGGGAGCGCGGCGGAATCGATGATGGCTCCGACGCCGCTTTCGTCGCAGATATGACGCAGGTCGGTGGAAAGGCCGTCGCTGGTGTCGATCATGGCGGACGCGAGTTTCTTTTCGCGCAGGTATTGGCCGACGGCGATACGCGGGTCCGGATAAAAGTGGCGAGGATGCGCGGACGGACGAGGCTTCTTGCCGCTGCGGAGTTCTTGAAGTGTCGCGACCGAGGCGCCAAGTGTTCCGCTCACATAGATGATGTCGCCCACGCTTGCTCCGGAGCGCAAGATCGCCTTGCCGGTAGGTACGGCGCCAACCACTATGACGTCGGCTAGTATTCCAGCCGGAGACTGCGCCGTGTCACCGCCGGCGAGGGTGACGGAATAGCGCTGCGCCAGCTTCAAGAATCCTGCCAGGAATTCATCGACCCAGCGCTGCGGCAGCGTGGAGGGAAGCGCGAGCGAAAGAAACGCGGCGCGCGGAATGCCTCCCATGGCAGCGATGTCGCTCAGTCCGCGGGCGAGGCAGCGGTGACCGACGGAGTCCGCAGGATGCCACATGCGGCGAAAGTGAACATCTTCCAGCGTGAAGTCGGTGGTGACCAGCACTTGATGTCCGCGAGGAATGTCGAGGACGGCGCAGTCGTCGCCAATGCCGATGGCGGCTTTGCCGCGGCCTTTGGCTGCAGCGCGCCGAATTCGCTGGATGAGTTCGAGTTCTTTCGCGGGCATCGTCGTCCTTCCACACTTCGCCATGGTGCGCAAAAAGCGCCAGCCCACTATATCGTCTGGAGCTCGAGTTTGCAGAATCTGTGCCGGAAGTGGGCGACAGTCTCAGCTAGTTTCGAAATTGCTGAACTAGCGGGACTTGACAGGATCACCTTCGCAGCCTATGCCACTTTAGCGGGGCAAAGGTGACGGAGAGCGTTGACTTTGGGTTCATCGCTCTGTTACGGTTTGGTGTCTTCTAATAATTGAAGCAGGCTCCCGGGTCGGAAACGCCGCAAGTTCGTCCCGGGTGGAGGGTCGATCACCTCATGGCTCTC
>DATBZX010000198.1:0-13309 GCA_036512955.1 Terriglobales bacterium | reverse complement strand
CCAAACGTCGCGTCGGGTGCCCCGATGGGTGGCCCGTTCTACCGGCCCGCTTGTGGCCGGTAGGGCGGGGTCTAATGCCGTCCACGTTGCCACTTCTGATCCTTGTAATCCGTGCCAATCCGAGGTTGCTGGGTGCCCCGTTCGACGCTTCGCGAGCGCGAAGCGTAGGGCGGGGATTCGTAACTCGAAACTAGAAACTCGAAACTTCTATAATCAATATCTATGCCCCAATTCCCACCGGTTGACGAGCAACTGGCCTACCTGCGCAAAGGCGCGGCTGAAATCATTCGCGAGAGCGACCTGCGCGAGCGCATCGAGCGCTCGCTCGCCTCCGGCAAGCCCATGCGGGTGAAGGCCGGATTCGATCCCACCGCCCCCGACCTGCATCTCGGACACACCGTGCTCATGCGCAAGCTCAAGCACTTCCAGGACATGGGCCACACCGTCATCTTCCTCATCGGAGACTTCACCGGCCTCATCGGCGATCCCTCGGGCCGCTCGGCCACGCGTCCGGCGCTCACCCGCGAGCAGATCGATGCCAACGCCGAAACCTACAAGGCGCAGGTCTTCAAGATCCTCGACCGCGACAAGACCGAGGTGCGCTTCAACAGCGACTGGCTGGGCAAGCTGGGCTTCGAAGGCTTCATCCGCCTGGCCGCCAAGTTCACGGTCTCGCAGATGCTCGAGCGCGAAGACTTCCACAAGCGCTTCGTCGAGGAGAAGCCCATCGCCATGCACGAGCTGCTGTATCCCATCGCGCAGGGATACGACTCGGTGGCGCTCGAAGCCGACGTCGAACTCGGCGGCACCGACCAGAAGTTCAATCTGCTCATGGGACGCCAACTGCAGCGCGACTACAACCAGCCGCCGCAGATCGTGCTCACCATGCCGCTGCTCGAAGGCACCGACGGCGTGCAGAAGATGTCGAAGTCCTATGGCAACTACATCGGCATCACCGAAGCGCCGCAGGAGATGTTCGGTAAGGTGATGTCCATCTCCGACGCGCTGATGTGGCGCTATTACGAGCTGCTCACCGACGTCACCACGCGCGAGATCGAGGAGTTGCAGCAGGCAGTGGCGAAGGGCGCAGCGCATCCCATGAAGCTCAAGCAGGATCTCGGCAAGCGCATCGTTTCCGACTTCCATGGCAGCGAAGCCGCGGAACTTGCCGCTGCTGGATGGTCGCGCATGTTCCAGAAGGACGAAGCTCCCGAAGACTTGCCGCTGGTGACGGTGAAGGCCGCGGAAGTGCTGGCTCCGAATGCGGCGTTGCCTTCGGATGGAATGGTGCAGGTGAAACTCGACAAGCTGCTCTTTCGCACTGGACTTGCGACGTCGGTTGCTGATGGACTGCGCAAGGTGAAACAAAATGCAGTGAAAGTGGATGGTGAACTCAAGAACGAGCTGGTTGTAGCGCTGAAACTCGGCTCTGCGGTCACTTTAAGGGCAGGAAAAAAGATGGTGAGAGTGACTGTCGAAGGGTGAGAACGGAACGCCTGCGCAGAATTGTCTTTTATTCAGCAACCGTTTGATTGTTGGCGACTTAGTAACCCTCGCTAGTTTGTCTTTATGGCCGGGGGCGCCCCTACCCCCTCCCCCTCCCCCCTGCTCGTAAAATATTGAAGATGTGCACCGCAGAGTCGGCGCGGCCATCGGCCTAGCCTTGGTCAGCTTCGGGATTGGCGCGCTGATGGCGCTCACCAAATCGAAGAAGCATTTCGTGGGCTTGACTTGGGCGGACGGCGACAAGAAGGGCGGACTCGCCATGCAGTGCGACAAGAACGAGTACCGCGGAATTCTCGCCGGGCTGGAAGGCGTCTCCGGCAAGAAGGCCGTGGACTCGGCCGGCATGACGGTGAAGAACTAGCGCGTTTCTTCGCAACGCATGGTTCGTGGCGGGGAAAGGGGTCCTTCGACTCCGCTCGGCGGCCTCGCTTCGCTCAGGATGACGACGAGGAGCGGAAGAATCCCACCCAAGCTTCGCTTGGATGCGGCACCACGTTTTCGCGGAGCGGCCGAAAGCAGATTCCCCGCGCCTCCAGGCGGAGTCGCGAGGGATGACAAGAATGGGGGGCGGAGGCCTGAGGGATGACAACCCTATTGCGGCAGGCTGCGTCAAAAGTTTGACACTCCCGACACCGCGTCCTATACTGCCCGCTAACTCTGGCCGGGGAGGAAGTGTCATGATGAGACGTTCCCTGTTGCCGTTTCTGTTCGCTGCCTTCGCGACGCTGATCGCACAAGGCCAGCCGAAAACCGCTCAACCTACCTTGACTCCGCAAAACAGCGGCACCATCAACGGATTGATTGCCGTGAGTCCGGTGAACCCGCAAGTGGTGTGGGCTTCTGGACGCAACGGCACGTTCACCGTCACAACCGATGGCGGAAATACCTGGAAGGCCGGCGTGGTGCCGGGCGCTGAATTGCTGCAGTTCCGCGATGTGGAAGGCGTGAGCGCCAAGGTTGCGTACCTCATGTCGATCGGCGGTAGCGGTGCCCCCTCGGACTTCCGCATCTACAAGACTGTCGATGGCGGCGCGACCTGGGCTCTGCAGTTCGTGAACCAGCTTCCAGGCGCGTTCTACGATTGCTTCGCATTCTGGACGCCGAAGAAGGGTATTGCCCACAGCGACTCAGTAAACGGAGTGTTCCCCGACCTGCGCACCACCGATGGAACCACGTGGCAAAGCATCAGCAGCAACATGCCGCCCGCGTTGCCGGGAGAAGGGTCGTTTGCCGCCAGTGGCACTTGCGTGGCGACGCAGGGTGGACAGAACGCCTGGATTGCTACCGGCGCTTCGACTATTGCGAGGGTGCTGGCGACGAGAGACGGAGGCGATACGTGGAATGCGTACGACACTCCGCTCGTGAGTTCGCCCAGCGCAGGCGGATTCACGATTGCGTTCCGCAACCCGTGGGATGGCATTGTGGGCGGCGGCGATCTGGACCCGAGCGATCCGAATAACGCGAGGACGGCCACGTCAAGCGATGGTGGGGTTACATGGGCGCTTACCAATCCTCCTCCCGTGACCGGCGCTATTTTCGGACTGGCTTATGCGCATGGAGTTGGCAACGGCGATGGGAGTCGGACCGTAGTGGTCACGGCCAATGCGGGCGGCGCGGCGTGGACCCCGGATGAAGGAACTACCTGGTTCTCGCTGCCGGGTGTGACGGGATTTTGGGCGGTGGCGTTCGCCAGTCCAAAAGCCGGATGGCTGGTGGGGATCAACGGCACCATTCTAAAAATCGGCTTTTAACGCCGCTCAAACGCGCCGTTCGATTGAGTGTCTACGTGGCTATTGGCAACTGGTTACTAAAGTACGCACCCCCGGTACCTTCGTAACTTACGCCTCAGCTCGCCTTTGCCACTCTTGTACCATGGTTGCGCCATGACCGCACTGAACATCTCCCGTCGCTCGCCCGCTCTGCTTCGCCTCACGTTTTTCGGCGTGACGCTTGCCTTCGCGTTAGCTGCAAACATCAGCGCGCAAGTGGACGCTAATGCGCCAGCGCCTGCCGTCACGGTTGATGCGGATGGGACCGTGCACATTCCTCCGCAAACTGTACCGCTGTCGAGCTTTCTCAGTCCCGAAGCGCGGGCGTACGTCACCTATCGCCTGCTGCATCCCGATCCGGCGCCTGATCCCGACATCGCCAAGGAACGCGCGCGCATCGATGCGCACCTGGCGCCGCTCATCGACAAGCAGAAGGCGCGCTATCCCGTCGAGATGCAGGCGGCGACCATCGGCGGAGTGCCTGCGCTGGTCATCGTCCCCAAGGCGGGCATCGCGCCGCGCAACCAGCATCGCGTGCTCATCAACCTGCACGGCGGAGGCTTCAACGTGTGCGCGCCCACGTGCGGCATCATCGAGTCGATTCCCATCGCGGGGCTGGGCAAGATCAAGGTGGTCACGGTCAACTACCGGCAGGGGCCGGAGTTCAAGTTTCCGGCGGCCAGCGAAGATGTCGCGAAGGTCTATGCGGAACTGCTCAAGCAGTACAAGCCGGAGAGCATTGGCATCTTCGGCTGCTCGGCCGGAGGAATGCTGACGGCGGAATCGGTGGCGTGGTTCCAGACGCATCATTTGCCGCGGCCGGGCGCGATCGGCATCTTCGGCGCGTCCGCGGGGGACTTCGGGGGCGACGCCGAGTTCACCACTCCGCCACTCGATGGGCGCATGCCTCCTCCGCCCAATGCGGGCGATGGGCGTATGCACCTGGGATACTTCAGTGACGCCAACATGCGCGATCCCATGATCTCTCCTGTTTATTCAGATGAGGTGTTGCGGCAGTTTCCGCCGACGCTGATCCTCAGCGGCACTCGCGCCTTCGACTACAGCTCGGGGATCAACACGCATAACCAGCTCACGAAGCTGGGAGTCGAAGCCGAGCTGCACCTATGGGATGGACTGTTCCATGGCTTCTTCTACGATCCCGATGTGCCGGAATCGCGCGAGACCTATGACGTGACGGTGAAGTTCTTTGACAAGCATTTGCGGCCGTAGTGAGTTTTGGCGAGAACGTCGAGAGCCGACTCCCAGAGTGGGTGCAGTTCGATGCGGCGCTACTTCGCTGACTGTTTCAGAACCACCATGCTGCGTTCGTCGGACGCGATGATGCGGTAGAACTTCTTCAACTGGTCTTCATTGCTGACGGGCACGCTCAACTCTTTCACTTCGAAGGTACGGGTGTAGCGGATGACGTTGCCATCCACTTCGGTCTTGGAATGGTAGCTGCCGAAGTCGTACTCGGCAGTGACAGGGGCCGGAAGTTCATCGACCACATAGCCGGCAGGCATGGTGATTTCGAACACGTCCGTATCGCGAGCCGGTCCGTTGAACTCCACCGGGAACTGGCGCGGGAGCTTGGTCTCCAGAAGGCCACTCGACCGGACGCCCAGGACACGTGGCCGCACCAGAAGTACATCACCGGCGTTCTTGGCGTAGTTATCGGTCACGAAAGAGTAGTTGAAGCCGAAAGGCTGGTCGGTTTGTTGGAGATTCACGACTTGTGAATCGGTAATGCGGAAATTCGGCAGCGAAGCCGCCAGCAAGCTCTCGATGGGCTTGAGGCGGTCTTTGTCTTGCGCAGCCGCTCGGAGTGTCCAGCGCGCAGAGGCGGCACGGTCGCCCACCCGCGTCTCCTTAACATCACCCTTCAAAGTACCTGACGACTCCAAGGTGAACTTGGCGGTCCGCTGAACACCGTTCGTCGCCGGAGACTGCTTCGGCAATTGCACGAGTTCGCCGCCATCGGGCCGGACCAGCAAGCCGTAATTGGCCTGCAGATGTCCGCTGAGTTGTCCGAAGGGAGTTAGTTCATTGGTCGGATCAAAAAACAACAGCCTGCCCAGCTTGGGATCGTCGATGGTGGCAAGGAGCGAAGCATCCTTGACTTCATCGGGCAGCTTGATGGCAAGGATGGCGTGGTTGAACGCGCTAACGCGGGCAGGTGTGCCGGCAGCGACCGATCCGCGGCGAGTGTTGATCACGACGTAGTAGGAATCGACGCCGATCTCGTGCAGCATGGACGACATCCTTTTCCTTGACCTCATAGTCTTTGCCCTGCGCGGGGATACACCATCCGTGCAATACCGTGACCTTCTTGTGGGGATTGAAGTCAACCCAGACGTTTCCGTACTCACGGCCCTCGGGACGAAGAATCTTGTAGGCTTGCCGCACCACAGTTTTGACCTTGTCGGTGCTGATGACGGTTACATTTGTTTCGGAGTACAACAACACGGCGGCGGCCTTCTCGTCATGAGGCGGCAATGGCACGTTGACCAGAGAATGCATCCAGCCCGGCGCGTCGCCTGTGGCGAACGCCTGGGGAAGGACGGCAAAGATCGGCAACAAGCCTAAGACCAAATATGTAACGACTTTGGCGCTATTTGCTGGCGGTCGCAGTGTCCGCTTGCAAGACAATTTGAGCCTCATCCGACGTCCTCACCACCTGAAAAAAACTTCGCAAGAGCTGGTAGTTATCCGTACCCACCATGAGAAGGCCGACGTCGATCGTCCGTTTCAGGTGGATTTTGGCGCCATCGTTCTCAGCTTTCATGGTGTAACCAATGACCTTGCTGGCCTGATTCTGCAGCGGCGGCAAGCTGGTTACTCTCCATCCAGCCGGCAGCTCGATGGTCAAGTCGTCAATTTTTTGAAATGGAAACTCGAAGTAGATCGGGTGGACGCGCTCGGAGTGATCAAATACGTGTTTCTCCGAGCCGCCGAACAGGCCCACTGGAACGAACGCCTTGTGGCCGGTAACCGACACCCATCCGGGCACCTTCAAGTTAAATTCAGCCACTAGAGGCGTATCGGAACCTGTCCAATCCGGCTGGTTGGTCAGATCCAACTCAGTGCCGGCCGGGATGTATCCTTTCGCCTGTTCCTCGAGAAACTTCTTTCGCTGGGTTTGATCTTCGTCACGCTCTTCTACGCGCCGCACCAGGGCTTCCTGGCCGGTGTATTTTATGCTGAGCTTGCCCTCCAGATCACCGGACTCAGATAGTTTCAAGTTGGCTGTGCGCTCGACGCGAGATTCAGCGCTGGCAGGCATGGGGATCTGGATCCAAGTACCTCCGGTCTTGTCCAACTTCAGACCCGACATTCCAGTCACTTGCCACGGCAACTGGCCAAAAGGCGTATACAGCGAACCCGGATCAAAGAAAACATCCGTGCCATTGAGCTTCACGACAACCACGCTCTGTGACAATGCTCTCGTATTCATTGCCTTGGCATAGAAGAAACTGCGATCTCGCCGCGGTACCTCCACATAGTAGGCTTCAAGCCCAGATGCCCACGCCATGCTCAGAAAAAGCAGATTAAGCTGCTTTCGCGACCCATAACCGCGCTGCCAGACTTCAATGACATTGGCTTCGGTCTTGTCCTTTTCCCGTTTGTGTTCCTGTTCCGTCTTCTCCCTCTCAAAGCTGGTATTGCGCAACTTTTGCACTCTGGCGTAAGTCTTCTGCAGCTTGTCTTGCGGAGAGTCTCCCGGAGATACGATCTGCGAGACAGCCTGCTCCAGGCCTTTATGCTTCACCTGGTAGTTTTCCAGGTAATCGTAGTCGTATTTGCCGACTTCCTTCCAAAACTTATCTGAATCTTTTGAGTCAAATCTGTTGCTGGTATAGATGAAACCCACGTGGGCCTTGAGCTCATCCTCTGGCGGCATATAGTCTTCGGCGTGGAACGCCGGGATATTGACTACTTCCAGCCGGATTACGTCGTTGCCCTTCCGTTGTGGCCCAGGATTTCCGGCAGGTAACCCTTGAGAAATCCACTGAATCCCCAGAGAAGGATCGCGATCATAAGGCTTCATTGAAAACTTGGCCCGTTTTGTGAACAAGTCCGCGCTTACAATCCAGTGCGCGTTGTAGAGGGTGAAGCCAAAATATTTCCTATAGGAGTACTCAACGATGCTTCCCGGCTGAACATTGGGCAGAGTAAAAGTCTTGGCCCGATATTTCAATCCCTTGGCCTTGACCAGGGTTTTGTCGAAAATCTGGCCGTCAAAAGTCTTGATCGAACCATCGGGCTGGACAGTCCGCGCTTTGATTTGCACAACATCTTTTTCCGCTTCCTTGATGAAGGGAATCTCAATATCGGCGTACTTCCTTCCCTCCTCCGTTAGAATCTTGATGCGGTAGTAGTTGTTTTCAAATGTGGGAACTTGGCTGTCGTCTCTATCTACCTGGCGGTACAGGATGACCGCCGACGCTCCGGGTGCTTCCGCGAAGGTCGTCATCTTCACCTCTTCGGCGGAGACTTGCGGAAAATCGTCGCCCGCCAAGCTGCTTGTCGAGCACAACAGAGCCAACACCAGCAAAGCAAAGGCAACAAGCTCGGTAACTACAAACTTTCGGCCAACATGCATGATGCTCTCCTATGAGGGCTAGCACACAAAAAGTGGTTGGAGTACAGCCTTGTGTCCGGAGCAGCCTACCTGGCTGTCCCTTTGCGTAGCGCACAGGCTATCCACAAGGGCAAGCGAGCGCCACTGTGACAGTTTTCAACTGTCACACCCCATATGGCAGCGGCAATTGGGGTGCTTGCGGAACGATCCTGCGCGAGACTTGCGGCCGGCGGAACTAACAAAAGTCTATCGGCCAGAAGGGTCTCGTTCGTGCCCCTAGTTGTATGTAGCAGAGTAGTCTAGCTGGAACTTGAGGGAATCACTAGAAATTTCAGGGGATAACCATCACGAATCAGTGTGACGTGGAACACAGCACGGACTGCCGTCGGTACCACCGTTGCCGAGCGTCGCTCGCCAAAACCAGCGCGCGGCATAAACGTGGCCGCTGGCTCGGCGCGGTGTGGATTGCGATCTTTCGCAGCGCGCGCAAAGAGAAGATCCCCGCGGACTAAGGTCCGCGAGGGATGACAAGCCTCTTGAAGGTGCGTGAGGCGGCGCAGATAAAGCTAGATTACGAAACCGGCGATAATTCTCTCGCCAGCTTCGCCCGGGCAACGGCGGGGCGCGCGCGTCGCGTCTCCTGCCACTGCAGCACGACGTCGGCAGCGAAAACGGAGAAGGCGATGCAGCTCCAAATCACAGCTTCGGTCAGCTCAGGGCGCGTGTTCTCCCAGTTGGTGATGCCCAGAACTACCCGGCCTTCCAGGAAGACGAGTGCTACGGCAAAGCTGCGGGTCATCCAGGCGCGGTGCTGCTGCACCTTGCCCTTGAGGATGAAGCCAAAGGCGATGGCGGTGGTGGACATTAACAAGACCGCATCTACGACTGCAAGCATGGTGAACGAGCGTGGGCCCTTCATCCGCTCTTCGAAGTACTGGATGTAAGCGCCCAGCGGCGCGGCAATCAACGCACCGAAGACGTAGATGCGTCCCACGACGCGATGCAGTTTGGCGTAGCGCTGGCGAAGCCGGTCGGAAAACTGCATGGGGCCGAGCAATATGGCGCAGGCCCCGGCGAGTCCGTGCGGCAGGAGCCACCACCGGAATGTCTGAATGTGCGCCCACTCCGGGTCGGCGCGGTTGATCAGGAAGCTCTCGTTGTGGCGAAGAACGTAAGCTATCATCAGGGCGACGAAAGCGAAGACCAGGTATTTCGGGCGCGTCCAGGAAACGCGCTGCATCGTGGCGGGTGCAGTAGCCATAGAAGACAGATCCTCGGTTTGACGGAATTTAACTACGGCGCAACGGTGTTGGTAGTCGGGGGAATATAGCACAGAATTTGGCGAAGATTACAGAGGCAAGAAGATCGTAGCTGCGTACTCCACCTAGGTGTGGAGATGATCCGGCGAGAGCAGGTAGAATTACCGGTCTTGTCACGTGTCGAACGAGCAGTGTAGAGTGTGACGGCACGGCTTTATGCGAGGAGCAGTGAAGCCGCAACACAAAATTTGCAGGGAGAGAGAATTAGTTATGGCAAAGACGATCAGTTGCCGGGCCGTGGGGATGGATTGCGACTTCACCGCGAAGGCCGACACGCTCGACGAACTCATGCAGGCGACGGCGAAGCACGCCAAAGAAGCGCATGGCTTCGACTCGATTCCACCGGAGTTTATGCCCATCGTGCAGGCCGCCATTCGCGACGAATAACGATTTCAGCAGACGAGGGATTTTTTGCGGCGCACCCGAAGGTGCGCCATTTTTGTTGGCTTCGAAAACCAGATTGCCTGGGTGACCCTAGTGCTTTTCGACCGGCGCGGCAGCCGGCTTCACCGTGATCTTGGACGGCGCCGGCATGTCGCGTTTCAAAGCTTGCTCGGAAGGAATCTCATTGCCCGACGCGTCAACATAGTGGATGTCGAAGGGCCCGTCCGGCAGATCGAACATAGTCACGGCGGTGACTGCCGCAAACGTATGGACATGCTTCGCCGGCAGAAACATGTAATCGCCGGGATGAACCGTGACGGGCTTGTCGTCCTTCATTTGCGCCTTGCCCGTTCCGCTCACGACCATGAGTTGCTCCGCGGCAGTGTGCCAGTGCCAGGGAACCACGCACCCCGGCTTGAACTTGAGCAGGATGACCGAGGGGCCCTTGCTGGGGTCGCCGCGCTGCACTGATAGCGTCATGCAGGACGGAAGCACCGCCATGTTGGTGAACTTGCTGGTTGCAGCAGCCGCGTAGCTCATGGTGCTGACGTCTTGCGCGAAGAGCGGAGAGGCGAGGCCGAAGAACAGTAGCAAACTCCATACAAATCGTGTGCGCACAATGCACCTCCGTTGGGGTGGAACTTGGAGCGCGCGCCAGCATATATCAGAAAAACCCGCACGTAAACACAGGAATTGGGGGTAGTGCCATCTATTGCACGTCCCGGCGCTATCTCTTATTCGTAGCGCAGGGCTTCGATCGGCTCCAGGCGCGAGGCTTTGAGGGCCGGCCAGAAGCCGCTGGTGATTCCCACCAAAGACAAAATAGCGAACGACACCATCATCACGCCGACGGAAGCTTGCAGGAAGATATCGCCCTGGTGATTGCTGGTTTTGTAGAACTCGCTGTACAGCGGCATAGGCGGGATCACGACCGTCAGCAGCCACGAGGCAAGGATGCCCAGCGATCCTCCGATGAAGGTGAGGACCAGTGCCTCGATGAGAAACTGCAGGAGGATGTGACGCGGGCGGGCTCCGATGGCCTTGAGCAGTCCGATTTCGCGGGTGCGCTCGGTCACGCTCACCAGCATGATGTTCATGACGCCAACTCCGCCCACACCGAGAGTGAGTGCGCCAATGATTCCCAGCAACGCGTCAAGACCAATGGTAAAAGCTTTTAACATTTGCCCGCTCTCGACGGTGTCCCATTCCGGAGTGGCTTTGGTGTCGCGCGGTTCGAAGTGATGACGCCGGGCTACGACATTTCTCGCAGCAATGAGGGCTTCGCTGTGCAAGTTCGCGGAAATCGGCTGGAAGACAATGATCTGCGGGTCCCTGGCGTTGGTCAGTTCGTTGAAAACCTCGTAAGGGATAAACGCCTGCTCGTTGTCGGGGCCTTCATACATGGAGTCCTGGATTTTGATGTCCATGACACCGACGACTTCGAAGCTGCGGCCCTTAATGAGCACGGATTGGCCCACTGCCGGCGCACCCTGAAAAATCCGCTCGGCGGCATGGTGCCCCAGCAGGACCACCGGCTTGCGGCTGGCAAACTCGCCTTCTTCAATATTGCGGCCTTCCGATGCGACCAGTTTGCGCATAGCGGCGTAAGGGTATTCGACGCCGCGGGTCTGGATGGAAACCACCCGGGTGCCGGTCTTGAATCCGAAATCAGTGGTTGACTCGGCACTGACAGAGCGAATGATGGGAACCTCAGCGCGAATGGCCTGGATGTCTTCATATTCGTAATGAATCTTGCGGCCGGCGCGCTGGCCTCCGGCCTGCATGCTGGTCTGGCCGGGCCAAATGACGATGACGTTGTTGCCGAGCGAACCGGTTGCCTTGAGGATGCCGCCCCCCAGCCCTTCTCCGAACGCGAGTAGCAGCACGAGAGAAACAACGCCCCAACTGATGCCGAGCATGGTCAGCACGGAGCGCATGCGGTTTCTCCGCAATGCAGTCCAACTCTGCTGAATCAATTCTCTGAGATACACGCTCCACCTCGGTTCATTCGTAACGCAGACATTCGATCGGGTCCATATCGGCGGCACGCTGCGCGGGATACATGCCGGCACTCACCGTGATGAGCGACAGCGTCAACAGCGAGCCTATGATCGCGATGGCTGAGATGATGGGTTTGGGCACGAAATCGGGCAGTGGGGCGGCGTTCAACAACAGGCAGATCCCCACGCCGACGACGTAGCCAATGGTGCCGCTGAGTACAGTCAAGGCCACCGACTCGCTGAAAAACTGCTTCAGGATGTCGGCCTTGGTAGCGCCAACGGCTTTCAGGATGCCGATCTCGCGGGTGCGCTCGGTCACCGCGACCAGCATGATGTTCATGACGCCGATGCCGCCAAGCGCGAGCGTGGTGACGGCCACGCAGCCAAAGAAGATAGTAATGACGTCGAAGATGCGTTTCAGCACCTTGGCGAATTCCATGGTGTCCCAGATAAAGAGCGCATCTTTGTCGGTCTCCTCGAAGTGGTGCATGCGCCCGAGGACGCGCCGGACTTGCAGCACTGCGGCGTCGTGGGATTCAGGATCGGCGACTTCCATCACGATGTCGGAGACGTAGCCCTTGTTGATGATCTCTCCCTTGGCCGGAGGGGGAGGATAATCGCGGGCCATGGCCGAGTACGGAACGTAGATCTTGTCGTTGTCGGGACCGCTGTAGTTGGAGTTCTGCTTCTTCTCAGCCAGCACCCCAATCACCGTGTAGGGATAACGGGCCATGTTCAAGGTGGCACCGACGGCAGGCTGTCCGGGAAAGAGTTGGCGGGCTGCGTTCGATCCGAGGATCACCACGCGCCGAGCTTCGGCTTCGTCGTCGTCGGTGATGTAGCGGCCCTCCGAGAGAATCAGCGAGCGGAAATCCTGGTACGACGGCCAGATTCCCGAAACCTGCCGGGCCGCCGAGTTGAACTGGCTGACTTCCGTCACGGAGCGTTGCAATTCGGGACTGACGGCCTTGATGAAATAACACTCTTTCTTGATCAGGCGGGCGTCGTCGATGTTGAGAACGACCTGCCGGCCCGCCGCAAGTCCGCCGACCTGTGAACTGGTGCGGCCTCCCCAGACGATCACCAGGTCCTTGCCGAGCGTCTCCATCCTTTTCTTCTGATCTTTGCTGAAACCGAGGCCGAGACCCACCAGCAAAATGACCGAGGCGATTCCCCAGATGATCCCGAACATGGTGAGGAAGCTGCGCATCTTGTGCGCCCGCAAGGTCGCTACCGTTTGTTTGAAAATGTCGAATAAGTTCATAAAAGGTTCCGGCAGCAAACGCGATCCGGCCCAAAATACTTTGAGCCTTCATCATTTACATACGCGAAAGCGGAGAACGAAGTTCCCGATTCGTGGGGGTGCAAATCCTGGCTGGTACGGACCGCGCTTTCTGTTGGCTGGGATGCAAATACACGACTCAAGCGCGGCACTCAAAAATTGCTCTGCGCGAAGAGGCAAATTGGTATACATTCTATGACGCTGCCCGGCCCGATTAGCGGACGTAGTTATGGTACTAAAGTGCTAACTGCATTTAAACGCCGCAACAGAAGAATCTCATCTCAAACCGCAACCGCTGGCCATACCAACGCCAGAGAACTCTCGAGGATTTCCATGTTTCGCACTCCCCTGCTGAAGATCGCTCTTCTCTTCTCGCTTATTTATGCAGTTGCCACTCCGGTACGGGCGCAGTGGGCAACGCCAACCGTCGACGGTTACATCGCCACCGGCGAGTATGGAACGAACAA
>DATBZX010000197.1:0-6348 GCA_036512955.1 Terriglobales bacterium | reverse complement strand
GTAAGTCCGGGATCCTGCTCGTGCGTCCGCAGATAGGCTACGGCGCAGAACGCGGCGATCATCGCTGCCATCGTTGCCAGCAGCAGATTGCCGCCGAGAAGCACGCTCACGCCACCCAGGACCGACGCCAGGGCAAATGTACGGAGCCCCGCAGGCGAACGCTGCGGACCTTCTCCCTTGCGGCGTTCGCGTTCGGCGCCGATGAGGAGTCCGATGGCCAGGGCACAGGCCAGGCGGAATGCCGGATCACCGATGTAGGACATGCGAGGAGATGCTAACACCACCGCGTGGCCTGGCGCGGTGACAGGGGGTAAGTCCTACTGTGTGGTACTAAGCTGGATCCGTTCCAGCAAGGATGTGCCTGCTTCGTCGGCGGCGCGGCTCTTGAACTCGCGCTCCAGCACAACCGTCTTTGCCTTGGGAGCGAGCTGTTGCAAGATGTTCACCGTGGAAGGAGACGCCAACCCTCCGCAGTCGGGGCCGAGCACGATGACGTCCACGTTTGAGGCAGTCAGCAGGATCTTGGCGTCACCCATGAGTCCGGTGGAGAGCACACGGTAGCCGTGTCGCGATAGTACCGCCCTCACGAAGGCGCAGGTGTCAGGCGAAGGATCGAGAAACAACACGCGCGGTCCCGTGTTGGTGGATTCGGCGGGGGTCGATGCGCCTTCTTTCAGGAACGAAATGATGGCGGTTTCTTCGTCAGGGTAAATGAGGAACACGGCGGAGAGCTTGGTGATCTCCAGGAGTTTGATAACGAAGGGCGTGGGTCCGGCGAGGCGCAGGTCGCCGCCGCGGGTGCGGGAATGCCACAAGAACCGCACGATCAGTCCCATGCCGGAGCTGTCGAGGTAATTCACATCGCTGACGTTCAGCACCAGGCGGGTGAACTCGCTCAAGCCACGTTTGAGGGCCTCTTCCAGGAGCGCAGAGTTTTGTCCGGCGATGATGCGACCCGCACACCGCACGACGTAAACCGATCCGCAATGACGCGATTCCAGAGCCAGGGACATGCCCAGCACCCGCTTTCTGTGGCGCTCAACTCGCGGCTATCTTACAACACACGGTCGATCACGACGAGTGCCCATCCTTCGCTCGCCATAACGTGGTGAGGATGACTGGCCCGGCAGTGGTGCAAGCCGGACGTCGTTCGCGGCGCTTGGCAATCAAGCTTCGCACAGGCCGAGTGATACGATTGCAGCACGCGAAGGCAGAATCTGCCGCGCCAACTGAACGGGTGTACCCGTTCGCATAGGGAGCTATCACCCATGAAGACCCGCATCTTCGCAATTGTCGGATTGGCACTGCTGGTTTCGACCAGCGTGTTCGCACAAAAAGTCAACATCGATTGGGACCGAGGTACGGACTTTTCCAAATTTCACACCTACGCCTGGCAGCCGAGTACACATCCCGCCAAGGGCCTGTGGGACCAGCGCATCATTGACGCGGTCAATCAGCAACTTCAGGCCAAGGGGTTTCAACTCGTCCAGTCGAATCCTCAACTGTGGGTGGTCTATAGCAACAGCATCAAGAAAGACCAGCAGGTCGTAGGCACGGGCTACAATATGGGGCCAACCTGGGGATGGGGCTACGGCTGGGGCGGACCCACCACGACGACGTACCAAACCTACACGACTAGAGAAGGCACCTTGATTGTCGACATCGCCGACGTCAACGGCCATCAGTTGCTATGGCGGGGCTCGGCGACGAACAGCATCTCCGATAACTCCGACAAGAACATCAAGAATTTGAACAACATGGTGAACAAGCTGTTCAAGAACTTCCCACCCAAGCCGGGCAGCAAATAGAGCGCGATCGTTTGCGTTTCCGTGTGCTGGTCATTGTGTCGTCGAACAAAGCCGCGCTGAGGCCGGACTACCGGAAGTTCTCGACCCTCATTAAGTCGGACGCGCGGGCATCGATCTGCGCCCACACAACCTCTCGCCCATCGGGCGAAACTGCCAGCGACCAATCCGTCAAGAACTCGGGGTGGTGAAGGATCGTTGTATTGTGACGGCGAGCGAAATCATAAAAGTTCAGGTCGCCGTTGCGGTCCACAATGTAGATTCCGGAAGCGCTGATCGCCCAATGGGAGCAGCCGAAAGGCTTGGGTGCTCCGGACACGGGTTGTTCGTTGCCACCGTTAACGGGAATGCGCCAAACCGTCTGATCCGTCGAGCTGCGCGAGAAGTAGAGATATTCGCCGTCAGGGGACTCGGCGGCGTAGATGCCGCCATTGCTGGTCACGCGTTGGTCGGCGCCTCCGTCCACTGGCATCTTCCAGATGTTGGTGAACCCGTCGCGGTTGGAGGAGTAATACAGCCATTTGCCGTCGTGCGACCACGCGGGGACCTTATCCCCAGCGGCGTTGTTGGTCACTTGTCGTGGCGTGCCCCCATCCGCCGGGATTACGTAAATCTCGGGGATTTCTTTGGCGCGGGAATCGAAAGCGATCTGCCGCCCGTCGGATGACCAGCGCGGAGTGCCGGTCAAGGGCCCGCCAAAATGGGTGAGCTGCCCAGCATTGGAGCCATCACGATTCGATTTCCAAATTTCCCAGGTCCCGCTGCGGTCCGATTGGAAAGCGATCTGCGAGCCATCCGGTGAAAACGAAGCGGCTGCCTGCTGACGGGTGCTGGCGATCAGCTTGGAAGGCCCGCCCTCTGCTCGTGAGGAACCGCTCAATTCCAGCTTCCAGATATTAGCGTTGTTCCAAGCCTGCGAATACACCAGTTGGTCGCCCCGCAAGAACGGGTAGATCACCGGTCCCGGCACGTAGGGAACCGCCGAAGGGCGATCTCCGTCCGCGGAGGCCGAGATGCGCCTAAGCTGCAAGCCTCCCATCAGGATCTCGCGGTCATCGACCGTCCACGCGAGACCTTCCATGTCGGAGATGCCATGGCCGGTGAGCAGACGAACGTCCCCACCGGTTGCAGGCACCACGTAGACCTGCCGCAAATCGGGAGCGCCCCGCGCGAACACGATGTTCTTTCCATCGTGAGAGTACGTGGGATCGCTGTCGCCTTCGGATTCGGGCGGGGGAAACGTCAGCTGACGCGATTGGAGGGTGGCGAGGTCGAGCAGAAAAAGCGCGATTTGCTGCTGCCCTCGCGGCTGGCTCGGATAAACGACGCTGTTGCCTTGTGGCGAAATATCGAATCTTCCACGTTTGACCGGACTTCCATGCAGGGAGGCCAAAGTGAGTTGGCGCTCCGACGTGCCGTCCAGCGAAACCTGGTAGATTCCCGACGCCTCACCGTCGCGCCTGAAGAACAGAATGGAACGCCCGTCGGGAGTCCACACCGGATCGCCGTCGGTGGCTTCAGGCGGGGTCTGGGCGACAAGCTTGGCGGCTTCCTCGCCGACAAGTTTCACGAACACGCGGTACGGGTCGGTTGTGTTCGGCCCGGTCCAGGCAAATGCGGCACGTTTCCCATCCGGCGACAACGCAGGTGTCTGTTCCAGCCCAGGGTAGGTAGCCAGTGGCAGGACCTTGGGATCGAGAGCATCAGCTTGCGGCCGCAACAACCAATACGCAGCCAACAGCACTATCCACAATGCCAACGACACCCCGACTCGCCGCAGCAGAACCGTTCGGCGCGTAGGCTTCACGGCTACGGAGGTGATGGAGTCGGGCTCGGCGGGCCCGTGACTCGGTTTTACGTCGCCGGAAACCCCGACCATGTTGGATTCAACAACCACGACATTGGGCGGGGCTTCGTGAACCGTCACCGGGTACAACCAGCGGTAGCCTCGGCGGGGCACCGTCTCGATGTACCGGGGCGTTTCGGGATCGTCGCCAAATGCCTGGCGAAGCTTGGCCACCGCGACTCTCAGGCTGTTATCGAAGTCCCGAACCGAGTCTTCGGGCCACGCCCGTTCGCGAATTTCGTCGCGTGTAACCACATCGCCGGCGTACTCCAGTAATACCAGGAGCACGCGCAAAGGCTGGTACTGCAGTCGGACTACTTCGCCATTCCTGCGTAACTCGCCAGAGCGAACGGAGAACTCAAACTCTCCAAATCGGAAGACTTGATTAAGTTGCGATGGGGGTGGCACCGTTGACATCGTGCACCTAATCTATCCCAAGGATAGGTCGATAATACCCACGTACCAACCGTGCGGCAAGTGCTAGATTCTATAGTTCATTGAATCAATAGTTTACAACGTGCAAGACTTTGCATTTGTCGAGCTTGCGGGAATCGGCACATCAGAAGGCGGTCTGCTCTGCCGTGGGGCGTGTGATTTGTAGTCACCCATTAATTGGCTAAATAATCCTCCGTTAACGTTAACAATGCCCAGTCCGTTGCTACAGACTGGGCATTCTCTTGTCTCTAAAATGTCACTGACTACTTAAGATCTACCTTTTTCGTTAGAGGCAGATCCTTCGAAGATCCGCCAGCCATGAACGCGTAGCTTCCGGGCAGCAGCTTCCAGCTACTCGAAGCCACGTCGTAGATCGACAAGTAAAGCGGAGGTACAGGCACCGTGACCTGCTTGCTCTCGCCAGGATTTAACTGCACTTTGCTCCAGCCCACCAGGCGCTTCGGAGGTTCGCCCGCAGCGCCAGGCAGAGCGGCATACACCTGCGCAACTTCCGCTCCGGCGCGGCTTCCCGTGTTCTTTACCGTGAAGGTGACGGTCGTGTCCTTGCCGGGAGTCACCTTCAGGCCCGAGTAGCTGTATTTGGTGTAGGACAATCCATGTCCGAATGGGAAGAGTACGGGTTTCTTCTCTGCGTCATACCACTTGTACCCGACCTTCAATCCCTCGTCATAGTGAACTTCGAAGGTTGGCTTGGTCAGCTTGGTGTGGAACCCGGCTACGATTTCCTTCGCGGTAGGAGGAGGCTGAACTACCGTGGTGTGCGGAAGATCAGCGATGCTGACCGGGAACGTCATGGGCAGCTTGGCGCTGGGATTCACATCGCCAAACAAGATATTCGCTACGGCGTCGGCGCCTTTGCTGCCGGCATACCAGACTTCCAGCACGCCGCTTACCTTGTCTATCCACGGCATAGTCACGGCAGTACCGGTTTCCAGCACTACGATAGTTCGCGGATTCGCTGCTGCCACCGCCGCGATCAGCGCATCCTGATTATCAGGTAGCGACAGGTCGGGCAAGTCCATGCCTTCGCTGGTCCACTGATGCGCAAACACAATGGCGATATCCGAGGATTTTGCGAGCGTAGCCGCCACGGCTGGGTCCTTTCCGGAATCGAACTTCACGTCAGCAGTCGGGACCTTTGCCTTCACCGCCTTCAACGGCGAAGTTGGGAACCAGACATGCTCAAGCCACTTGGGCTGAGCGCCTCCTGCGGGATCGACCTGGGCCGAGCCGCCACCGGAGATCATGCCTTTGTCGGCATTGAATCCGATGATCGCAATGCTCTTCAACTTGGAGCGATCGAGCGGCAACACGCTCCTGTCGTTCTTCAGCAGGACTGAGCTCTGCTCGGCAAGAGCGCGTGCAACTTCGAATCCGCCTTCTACATCCACCACGCTCTTCTTCACCGGGTAGTCCACGATGCCGCTGAGGAATTCGGAACGAAGAATGCGGCGCACATGCTCGTCGAGCTCCGCCATCGAGACTTCACCTGACTCCACGGCCGCCTTAAGCTTGGCGCCGAAGAAATCGTCGAGCGGCTCTTCATTGTCGAGTCCGGCATGCGAGGCTTTCACCGTGCTATGCGTGCCGCCCCAATCGGAGACCACGAAGCCCGGAAACTTCCATTGGCCCTTCAGCACATCGGTCAGAAGGTATTTGTTTTCGCAAACGAAGTCGCCGTTGACCGCGTTGTAGGAGCACATCACGGCGCCGGGATTTCCAATTCCAATACCGATCTGGAAGGCCAGCAGGTCGGTCTCGTGCATCACCCGCTTGTCGATGATCACGTTGACTTCATTGCGGCCGCTTTCCTGATCGTTGACGGCGTAGTGCTTGATGTCGCCGATCACGTGCTCGGCCTGCTCGCACTTGATGCGATTGCCCACCAGGGTTCCAGCCAGGATGGGATCTTCGCCGAGGTACTCAAAGGTGCGGCCATTGCGCGGCTCACGGGTGATGTTGGTGCCACCACCAAGTGTCATGTTGTAGCCTTGCGCACGCAACTCGCGCCCAATCAGCCCGCCGTATGCGCATGCGGCCTGTGGGTCCCAGCTCGATGCGGATGCGAGGGCGGAGGGCAGCGCGGTCGAGTAGCGTCCGTTCTCAGCGCTGCTGCGCACTCCGTAAGAGGCGTCGCTCATTTGAATGATGGGGATGCCCAACCGCGGCACACCCAGCACAAACCCCGCGCCACCATTGCCGAGGTAGTAATTCGGCCAAGGCGGTCCCCAGCCCGGCATT
>DATBZX010000196.1:0-19132 GCA_036512955.1 Terriglobales bacterium | reverse complement strand
TGATCCATAACGGAATCCGGAATCTCGGTGCCATCGCCGAAGTACACGTGGCGAGGCAGATCCTCACGCTTGAAAATCGAGAGCAGGGAATCCCGAACCGCAGGATCGAGGCAGTGTACGTGATGCAACTGGACTTGGTTGAAGAAGCTCATCTCACCCGTGACAGGATGGCGCAATACCGCGCGGCAACGCTGCTTCACCCGCAGGTCGTCCTTGCCGACCCACTCGCAGATAAACCCCTGCTTGCGGCAGGCATCTTCCACAACTGACCGATCGTCGGTCTGGAAAAAGTGCTGCCAACTGACGTCCAGGCCGTCCGAGAAGTTGCGAACGTACATTACGCCCTTTTCCTCGAACTGCTGCCGGATCGCAGGATCGAGACCCTGGTAAACCCTGCGGCAATCCACAACCGGGGAGCAGCCACCCTCCTTGGCCGCGATCACGCAGAAGAAACTAATGCGAGTGGCCCAGCGGTTCATGTGCGAACTCTCATTGTGGTACAAGATGCACTTGTCTTCCGGGTACGGAGTGGAGGTGTAGATCTTGCCTCCAACGCCCTCGCGCGGCAGGTCGCCGTATTCCGAAAACAGCTCCGTGTAGATGCCAGCAGCCACGCGCTCGAAGTCTTGCGGTGTCTTCAAATTGAACCCGCGAAATAGAATGCCTCCGTGGGTGTGGAGCTTCTGGGCGATGTATTCCCGGTTATTGCGTGCCCAATCCGCGAGATCCACCTGATCGGTCGCGGGTTCCATGATTAGGGGCAGAAGCTGGTCCGGCGCCATCTGGCTTTCGCGGATGGGATTGAAATGGGCCAAGTCCACGGCTTTGCGGCGAATGGCCCCGAGGCTCTTACCAGGCGAAGTCATAGTGCGATCCATGTCATGTTCCCCAGGTCACGTTCTTTGACTGGTGCGGGAGCGACGCTCCATGTTGCGCGTTGAGGTAGGGTGCCAACTCCTTGGCTGTGATCCCCACCAGCGGGTCGTTCATGATGTCGCGGCGATTGTCCAGAATTTCGTTTCCGATGAGGCAGTGTTCGAACCGTTCCGCCAATCCGTCCCATCCAAGATTGGGTCCAAACTCTTCCTCTTCGCTTCCTCGTCCGTACAAAAGAACAATCGGTCCCGGGTACGGCTGCGGCTTGTAGTCTTGCTCTGCACGGCCGAGCGTTTGGGCGACGTACATTGTGCGCATTCCCGGAGGAATTCGACGTACCGTGGCCAGCAGAACGCGGTATACGAAACTCCGGACGGCCGGCTTAGCGGCCCAGTAGAGCGAATTTGCTCGACTGCGCAGAGACCGCATTGGCGAAAACACCGCTCGCTTCAGTCGGGCGCCAAGCGACTGTTTCGGCAACTCTTTCTTGGGGCGGGGGACAAGGTGATTATAACGCAAAGCCGCGCTGAGCAGAGCTACGACTGCAGCCTGCTCGCCTTGATTAAGCAGTTGCTGCGCCATCTCGAAGGCCACCAGGCCGCCGAAGCAGTATCCCCCAAGGTAATACGGGCCAATTGGTTGTACCTTGCGAATCTCAGCGATGTAATGGGACGCCATTTGCTGAACCGTTAGGCGCTGGAATCGCTTCCCGTCGAGACCTTCGGGTTCGATGCCATAGAACGGCTGATCGTTGCCCAACTCCCGCGACAACTGATGCATAAATAGCGAGCTGCCCGCGCCTCCATGTACGCAAAAGAACGGAGGGTGGGAGCCCTTTTCCTGGATCGCAACCAGCGTGGGGTACTCGGCATCTTGCTCCGAGGGCTCCAACTCCTTGGCTAGCTGTTCCACGGTGGGCGCCCGGAACAAGGTCGAAAGTGGCAGTTCCTTTCCGAAAGTCCGCAGGATCCTCGTGAACAGGCGCGCTGCCAGCATCGACCGCCCGCCTAAATCGAAGAAACTGGCAGTCACGCTGATGGGGCTGATTCCCAGTACCTCTTCCCAGACTCTCACCAGCTTTCGCTCTACTGCATCACGTGGGGCGACGTAGTCTGCTTGCGCCTCCAAGTCGCTTACCGCCGGAGCCGGAAGGGCCTTGCGGTCCACCTTGCCGTTCGGAGTCACGGGCAGGTTCACCATCGTGACAAATGCGGAGGGTGTCATGTAATCCGGCAATTGCTTGCCAACATGCTGCCTTAACTCGGCGGCCGTCGTTTTGGCGGGAAGTGAGGGAACAAAATACGCCACCAGGCGTTTATCGCCGGGCGCGTCTTCCCGCGCAATTACCACTGCCTGCTTCACTCCCGGGTGTTGCTCAAGGACGGCTTCAATCTCACCCAACTCGATGCGGAAGCCGCGAATCTTCACCTGGTGGTCGATACGCCCGAGGAATTCGACGTTTCCGTCCGGCTTATGACGCGCTACATCGCCGGTGTGATACATGCGGGCACCCGGCAGAGGGCTGAATGGATCGTGAACGAACTTCTGGGCAGTCAGCTCGTCGCGTTCAAAATATCCGCGCGCCAGGCCTTCGCCGCCGATGTACAGTTCTCCCTCGGCGCCTTCCGGTACGGGTTGCCGATCGGCGTCCAGAATATGAAAAGTCGTGTTGGCAATCGGCTTACCGATCGGGACCAATTTCTCATCCTTGCCTTCGACTTTGTAAACGCTGGACCAGATCGTGGTTTCGGTTGGCCCGTACATGTTCCACACTGACCCGCACCGCATCGCAAGTTGCCGCGCGAGATCAGCGGAAAGCGCTTCTCCCCCGACCAGCACTTTAAGTTTGGGGTTTCCTTCCCATCCCGACTCCATCAGGACGCGCCAAGTCGTGGGCGTAGCCTGCATAATGGTCGCGCCGCTCCGCTCCAACAGTTGCATCAACAGGCGTCCGTCGAAGGTGGCTTCACGGGAAGCGACCACCAGACGGCCTCCTACAAGAAGCGGAAGGTAGAGTTCAAGGCCGGCAATGTCGAACGACAAAGTCGTCACGGCCACAAGCACATCTTCGTCTGTCATGCCGGGTTCTTGGCGCATCGAGCAGAGAAAATTGACCACGCTCCGGTGCTCGAGCTGCACTCCCTTCGGCTTGCCGGTCGAGCCAGATGTGTAGATGACGTAGGCAAGATTTTCCGGCGTCACTTCCGTTGCGACGGGTCCACGGTCCTCATGCTGAAAACCAAGCCACTCGGGATCAAGACAAACCACTTCAGCCGAGGTCGACGGCAGGGACGCGAGCAAGGAGTCTTGCGTCAACAACATAGCGACGCGAGCGTCGTCGAGAACATACTGGATCCGATCGCTGGGGTAGGCGGGATCCAGAGGGACGTAGGCACCGCCAGCCTTGAGAACTCCCAACACGGCGACCACCATCTCCAGAGAACGCTCCAGGCAAATCGCAACCAAGGATTCCGCTCGAATCCCTCGATTGCGAAGAAAGTGGGCCAACTGGTTAGAACGAGCTTCCAGTTCCGCGTACGTAAGGGTATGTCCACAGAAGTCAACCGCAAAGGAGTTTGGAGTCCGCAGGGCCTGGCGCTGAAGCAGTTGGTGAACGCACAGGTCGCGAGGGTAATCGGCATACGACGGGCTCAACTCGTAGGCCTCTCGGACTCCGTCAGCTGTCGTCAGGGGAATGGTCATGGCACCCTTACGGGACTGCATTTCGCTGTCACGGAGAGACTTAGACACCTCTGGGGCACACAAATCCATGATTTTGGCCAGATCGAGACGAGAGCCTTAGGCCACCGCCTAAAGCTTTGCGAGTATTCAACTTATAGGGCCATTTTATAGAGAAGTCAACAGGATTTTGCGGCAAAAATCAGGCGTAAACTGACCAAAAGTCATGTACTCAGCTGAAGTAACCTCTTCGCTGGAACCATCATGGTGGATGACTGGGGCTCTTTTGTGGTGCGTTGACGCGATAGCCATCACAGAACAGCAAATTTCACTATTTAGTAACCGTCTTTGAACTTCAAGACCGGCTCGCTCGGTATTGCTCGCGCGAGACGCGAACGATCGCGGGTTGCTGGGTTTCAAGTGCGGATTTGTCGGAGCCGTCAATTGCCTCCGCCAAGCCGGAAACCGTCGGACTCTCGAAGAGCGCCCGAATGGGCAACTCGATCCGAAACTGCTCCCTCATCCGGGATATGACCTGCGTGGCGAGAAGGGAATGGCCTCCCAGATCGAAGAAATTGTCATCAGTGCTGATGCGGTCACGGCGCAACACATCGGCCCAAATCTTCGCGACGCTTTCTTCGGTTGCAGTCTTAGGCGCGATGTAGGATTTGGTTTCGACTGCCTCGGGCTCGGGAAGCGCCTGACGATCGATCTTGCCATTCGCGGTCAGAGGAATCCTGGGCAGCAACACGATGGCCGACGGCACCATGAACTCGGGCAACTGTTGCTTCAAATGCGCCCGCAATTCCTCCGGGGAATTGTTCTGGTCCCGATCGGCGACAACGTAGGCCAGGAGCCGCTTGTCTCCCCGTTCATCGTCTTTCGCCAGAATGACTGCCTGCTTCACGCCCGCCCGCTTCGCGAGCACAGACTCGATCTCACCCAGTTCGATGCGGAAACCTCGGATCTTCACCTGATCGTCGCCGCGTCCCAGAAACTCGATGTTCCCGTCGGTGAGATAGCGCGCTAGATCGCCGGTGCGGTACATCTTGGCGTTGGCGTCTTCGACGAATGGATTCCGCACAAATCGTTCCGCCGTACGGTCTGGCTGATTCAGGTATCCGGCGGTAACGCCATCGCCAGCGACGTAAAGTTCCCCCACTACGCCGAGCGGCACAGGCTGCAGCAGCGTATCGAGGAGGTACACCTGGGTGTTGGCGATTGGCCGCCCAATAGGAATACTGGCGGCCAGCGGGTTCTTCCAGTCATACTCAGCAACACGCAGTGTCAAGGAACCCACCGTCGTCTCCGTTGGGCCGTAATGATTCAGGACCTCACAGCTTGCGCCCAGTCCCTGGATACTCTCCAGCAACTTGGGTGTAAGCGTTTCTCCGCCCAGGATCAGGAATTTGCGAGGCAGGACTTGCCTGGCTTCCGCAGAATGCAGAAGTGCCTGCAGGTGCGAAGGAACAATCTTGAGCACATCAATCGGATACTCGCTGGTGTAGCGGGCGAAGCGCTGCGCGTCGGTGGAGACGTCATAGCCGATCACATGAAGACATCCACCGGAGATCAGCGAGGGGTAAATGCAGGTATTCCCCAAGTCCGCACCGATGGTTGAGACGGTGCCGAAATGCAATCCTTCCGGATGCTGCTCGAGACGCAAACGCCGCGTGATGAAGTGGCTGTAGTTGACAAGGTTGCGGTGACGCACCGCGACCCCTTTGGGCACACCGGTCGAGCCGGAGGTGTAGATCACATAAACCAGGTTTTGCGGTGTCGTTGCACACGAGGGATTCGTGCGCGGCTGATCGCTCCACAAATTCCGGTCACGATCGAGGCAGATCGTCTTCCCGGAAAACGCCGGCATTTGCCCCAGTTGCTTCTCTCCGGTGAGCAGCACAATTGCGCCCGCCAATTGTTGCGCCAAACGTGGTTTGGGGTTGTCAGGGTTCAGCGGCACATAGGCACCGCCGGCCTTCAAAATTCCCAGCAACGCGACCATCATTTCAGCCGAACGCTCGACACAAAGCCCGACCAGGGAATTGGGGCCGACGCCCAATGTCTGCATATAATGAGCCACCTGGTTGGCGCGCTCATTCAATTCGCGATAACTCAGGAGTTCCTCGTTGAACCTGAGGGCAGGCCGATCCGGCGTGAGCGCCGCCTGAGCTTCAAAAAGCTCATGCAGGCATTTATCGCGCGGATAGTCGGCGGCGGTTTGGTTCCAATCGACGACAAGTTGGCGAAGTTCGGCCTCGGGCAATAAAGGCAAGCGGCTCACATAAGATTCTGGATCTGCTACCGCAGCGGAGAGCAGGACCTGAAAGTATCTGGAAATGCGATCGACCGAATCGCCAGTCAGGCTTGAGCCGTCGTAGTGAAATTTGAGTGTCAGGCCGCGCGTGTTCCGGATGGCCGACAGCTTAAGCTTGAACCGCTCGCTGGACGACGAAATTTGCTCCAGCCGGAAACGCGAGTCGCCATACGTCTGTGGGCCGAGAAGTTCCGCGTACTCGAAGTTGACCGGAGGTTCCGAGCCGAATCCAGTGCCCGGAACATAGTGTTCCTGCCACTCGGCTGCCTTGGCCATCGCAGTTCGTAGGTGTTCCACCACTTCGCGAAAGCGGAAGTCCCCGTCAAACCGGGAGTCGATGGGAATCGTTTTCTCAATGAGACCAACCGCGTCCCGTAGTTCGTCGTATTCCCGCCCCATGAAGACAGTACCGACTTGAAACTTGGGTTGTCCCGTGAGCCGCCATAACAGAGATTGCCCGGCCGCGAGAAGGACTTCCGCAGTGGTCGCGTCGAATCTTGCGGCCAGCGATTCGACCTCTCTCCCTGTTGCGGTATCGATAGGCAGCGAGCGCAATTGCGGAGAAAATTGGCCGCGCGCCTTGAATTCATTCGGCAGCGCCAGCACTTGAGGTTCGTCCGCGTTGTTCTGCCAGAACTCCCGGCCCCTGCTGGAGGTTTCATCGGCGCCTTCCACGAGATCATTCTGCCATTGAGTGAACTGGACATAGCGAAGAGGTTCTTCGTCTCCGATTGCAGCCGTGACCGCGGCAAATTGCCCCAACTCTCGCGCCACGACCTGCAATGCGAGCCGATCTGCAGCCAAAGCCGGCAGACTGAGGATGAAAGCGCTACGATCGGCACCCAACACCGCAATTGTGGCGACCAACACGGGTCCAGTCTCGGGGTCGCTGGCACGGACCTGCTCTGTGCGGAATAAGTCCTCCAGTTGGTTCTTCTGTTCCGACTCAGAGAGGCCGCTGAGATCTTTAACTTCCACGGAGGGCTGATCGCTTGGCAGGACGACCTGGAAGGGAAACTTCATCCCCGGCTGTCGCCGGTAAACCGTTCGGAGGATTTCATGGCGCGCGACCAGTTGACGGAGTCCTCTGTCCAAGGCTTCAACCGAGGGTGAGCCTTCGATCATGACCAGGCAAACCGACCGGGAAGCGACGCCATCCTGTTGCTGCTCCCAAACGCGGCGCTGTTGCGGCGAAAGCCAGAAACCCGTGGTTGCCGGGTTTTCCATCGTTTCCGACTCCTGTTTGTTCCTGTCCGATACCTCCCAACTGCGGCTCTATCGACCAGCCAGACTGAGGGAACACCAGTATCGCATGGAACAACGTCTGAACCAGTTAACTATAAGAAAAAACTGCGCTTAACTAGCAAGTCACACGCAGCGCCGGATTCTGAGACCGGTCGTGGCCGACTGTCCAAAGAGTCGCATGATTTGCCATAGTTGTCTAGTAAACGTAACCGTATGATGAGTGACAAACCCGACCTAACATCATCCAGGTAGCGAGACTTAAGTCATTGCCGGCCGCCGACCTGCGCGTTACGATTTCGGCATGGCAGCACAGGCAGGAACTTTGCAGAATTCCAGGCTAAGAGCAATGATCATTCCCCGCGAACACGGCGCTTGGGGAATGCTGCTGGTGCCGTTGGTGACCGGTGCCTGTGTGGCGGCTCGATCGGGCGTTAGTTTTGGCTCGCTCGCTCTCTTCCTGATTGCGGCACTATCGCTTTTCTGGTTGCGCACTCCCCTTGAAGCATGGCTCGGAACGTCGGCCATCAAGGCCCAATCGCCACCAGAACGCTCAACCGTCGCCAAGGCGTCCGTAGCCATCGGGCTAGTGCCAGGCGTAGCCGTATTGGCATTGTTCGCTGCGGGATATTGGCGGGGACTTCTGACGATCGGGGCTGTGTCGGTGCTGGCTTTCGCGGCCCAGGCTATAGTGAAGAAAACGGGACGCCGCGGTCGCATGCCCGCACAAGTCATCGGTGCCATCGGTCTGACTTCGACTGCCGCAGGCGCTTATTACGTCGCCACCGGTAAGCTCGATCAGATCGCCGTAGCGCTTTGGGTGGCCAACTGGCTGTTCGCCGGGGACCAGGTGCATTTCGTACAGGTGCGCATCCATTCCAGCCGCGCCGTCACCGTCAACCAGAAGTTGGATCAGGGCTATATGTTCCTTGCCGGGCAGATTGTCTTGCTGGGAGTTGTCCTTGTTCTGTGCCGGCTGAATTTCTTCCCGAAGCTCGTCGTGTTCGCTTTCGTGCCCGTGCTGCTGCGCGGAACGCTTTGGTTTCTGCGCGGACGCCAACCTCTGGACGTACATAAACTCGGCTTCGCCGAGTTGGCGCAAGCCTTGATCTTCGGGGCGCTGCTTTGCGCAGCGTTCCTGGTGTAAAGCTCGTACCTGACGGGAATCGAACGCGATTCTGCTCACGAACGTCGCAGTACATCCTGGTTTCGCCGCTGTTGGGCGGTTCCTATGCTCGCCATCTGTTCCCGTACAATGTTGCGGGTGCCTGCAATTAAGCCAACGTCATCATTCGCTGTTCTGCACAGCGTGCCGATTTTCTCCAGTCTCAGCGAGCCGGAGTTCGCGTTTCTGACCGACCGTGTTGTGCCGCGTAAGTTTGGTGCCGGCGAGCTGATATTCGGAGAGGGCGAACCTTGCAGCGGGCTCTATGTCATAGGGTCGGGCAACGTGCGCATCTTCAAAAGCTCCGCCGGAGGACGGGAGCAGGTGCTGTCCATCGACGGGCCGGGCGGCTCAATCGCCGAGTTACCAGTCTTCGACGGCGGCAACTATCCGGCATCGGCGCAGGCGATCACTGCTTGCACCCTGTTGTTCTTCAGCAAGCAAGATTTTCACTCGCTGTGCATCCAGCATCCGGAGGTGCCGCTAAAGGTACTACGGGTTGTCGGCGGACGACTGCGGCGACTGGTTGGCATCATCGAAGAGCTGTCATTCACCACAGTGCGTCATCGGCTGATATCCGTTCTGGCACGGCTAGCCAAGTCGGAAGGCACTCGCGTTGGTAATGCGGTAACATTCACCTTACCCGTCAACAACAACGAACTCGCCGCCCAGATCGGCACCGTTCGTGAGTTGGTGTGGCGCAATCTCAGCCGATTGCAAGCCGAGGGGCTCATTCAAATGGAGGGCCGCACCGTCGTGGTCCCCGATTTGAAAGAGCTCGAAGGGGAACTGAATGCCACTTCGTGACTGGGTAGCCATCTAGCTGCGGACTCGGGTGCGATAGGTCAGTTAGAAAACATCCAAGCGCGGATACCAAAAAATAGGGCGGCGTCCTGCCGCCCTTTCTTCAGGGTCAAATTCGAAACTCGTGCTGCGATCAGTGCATGTCGTTCATGCCTGAACCTTTTCCTTCGCCCTGCGCCAACATGGTGACCTTGTCAACGTGAACAGATCCGCTATCGGTCATTGTTCCGGTCACTTTGACATGGTGTCCTTCGTGCCCCGCAACCGCCGCCGGATTTTCGATGGCCACCACCTTCTGGTCCTTATCGGTTACCAGGACCGCCTTCTCGCCACCGTCGATACATTTCTTGGCACATTGAGCGTGGGCTGCATTTGCGCCCTTGACTCCGCACTTGGAATCGCTGATCCATCCATCCCAACTACTGTCTTTTGGAGCAGCCATGGCGATCATGCTGCACAGAAACAATCCCAGAACTATCAACACCGTCTTCTTCGTCATATTCATGTTTTATCTCCCTCCGCGCTTAGGCGCGGACTGCCACGAGCTGAATTGTTGGATGAGCCTCAAAGACGAAACGGAGCAACTTCGGAAGGGTCTATTTACCCGCCCTGGCTTGGCGCTCATGAGTATATTGCGGCAGCGGCCGAAATGCGAATCTATGGACACAATTTGGACAAAAATCACGCAAGAATGGTCTTCGGAGCGAAATTAAAGGCACTTCAAAAACGTGCGCTACTGTTTTCTGGGAGCGGAGTCGGAAAGGTTTTGCGCCACCGCCGAACTGCTCCGGACATCCGCCTTGGGCTGGGGCTGCACAAGGACTACTTCGCCGGGCATGACGTATCCCAACTTCTCTCGAGCCTCTTTCACGATTGTGTTGGGATCGGCTTGTAGCTTCTTGACGCGATTCTCAAGCTCTTCGTGCTCAAGCCTGGCTTTGTCGATCTCCTGTTGGAGGCGTTGGTATTCGGCGCGCTTGGCCCGCCATTCCATCGTGCCGTTGGCCCCAACGATGACCTTATATCCGATCAACACCGTGAGCACACCAATGCACAGGGTCGCCCCAATGCGACGCATTTGATAGAACCAGCCTTTGGCTGTGTCATCCGGGTGCATAACTAGTTCAAAAACCCTCCGCGAAACCTGCTGGCCAAGCATGTTTGCCGACTAATGTTCAAGCACTACTCGAAGCGTTGCAACAAGCGCGCACAAACCACTATTCGTAGTGAACGGCGGTTCCGTATACCCGTCAAGCGAACGAAAGGCGAAGGCTATGGGGAGGAACCAACTTCATCAACGGCATGGTTGCCCAAATATCAATTTGCAATTCGGGCGATTATCGTTCAGAAGCGAGGTCAAACCGCGTGCTAGAGTCGCGGCAGAGAACTAGTCTCAGACATCTTTTTCATGGAGATGCGGCAATGGCGAACGCTCGAATCGTACTTACTTCGGTTGGGACATTGGAGAAGGCAGAGCAACTCGCAGGTACCCTCGTCGAACGACGCCTGGCGGCCTGCGTGAATATCGTCGGCCCCATCCGTTCGGTCTATCGCTGGAAGGATGCGATCGAGCGCGAGCAAGAGTACCTCCTCCTGATCAAGACAACTGCGGAGCGAGCGGCCGAATTGGCGGCAGCGTTCGCCGACCTCCATCCCTACGAAGTTCCCGAACGTGTGGAGTTGACCATCGACGGCGGCAGCGAGGACTACCTGGAATGGCTAAGCGCGCAAGTCACCCGCGATGTGAATCAGTAAGCCAGCAGGATTCGCAAATCGCGCACATTGTTTCCGGTAGGACCGATCACAATCGTGTCGCCAATGGATTCCAAGAGCGGGTAGGAGTCGAACTGCGACAATGCCGATGCAGGGTCGAGTCCGCGTTCCCTGGCCCGAGACATCGTGCTTCCATCCACCACCGCGCCCGCTGCCAAACTGTTGCCGTCGATGCCGTCGGTTCCGGCGCTGAGAACGATGATCGATTCGCCTGCGATTTTTTGAGCGCAATACAGCGTGAACTGCTGGTTGCGTCCGCCGACTCCGGAATTGTCGCCGACCTTGACCGTGACCTCTCCGCCGGATAGCAGGCACACGGGCGACGCAGTCCGACGCAGTTCTCGCGACCGCTCAAGCAAATAGTCGGCGGCCTTCGCGTAATCCCAATCGTCGCAACTGTTGTCAATCTCGACCTCGAATCCGCACAACCGAGCTCGTTCCGCGGCCGCACTCACGGCCGTCTGGTTGGATAACACGGTGATGGAGTGGCTATTGCGAAACGCCGAATCGCCTGGTTTGGGAGTCTCCTGCAGTTGCGCGCCCTCAAACATCGCACGCACTGTCTCGGGAAAGTGTGATCGCATGTCATAACGCTCCGCGATCGCGTAGCAATCGGCCACCGTGCTGCTGTCAGGCATGGTCGGACCTGATGCCAGCGCGTCGAGCGCGCGGTCTGGCACATCGGAAACCAGCAACGATACTTGTGTCGCCGCGGATGCAGCCTGTGCCATGCGTCCACCCTTGATTGCGGAGAGGTGTTTGCGAATAGCGTTGATCTCTGCGATAGGTGCTCCGGAATGAACCAGCGTCCGGTACGTCTCGATGACATCTGTCAACGTCAGACTTGGTGAAATAGGCATTTCGGCGATAGCCGAAGCGCCGCCGCTTATGAGGAAGAGCACCAGCGAGCGCTCAGGAAGTGCATGTAGAAGATCCAGGATGGCACGACCAGCACGCAGCGAGTCCTCATTGGGAAGCGGGTGGCCGCCATAAAAATACTGAAAGCCAACGACTGGCGAATCCGGAGGTATGGAGCAGGCGACGATCCCGCTGATTCCGAGCGGGACGATGTCGCACAATGCCTCGGCCATGCTGTATCCGGCTTTACCAATCGAGATGGCCACCACTTGCGAGAAGGTTGAGAGCTCATAAAGCTCTTCGCCAACGTGGAGTTGTCCGCTTTCGTAGCGGAGGTTTTGCGCGAACGCCGTGGGAATGCTGCACTTCGCCAGCGCGTGATCGAAGATCTCACGCGCCTGTTGCCGCATCGCGATCGCGGAAGTGTTCTCGGGTGAATTCGGCGGCTCTGGCATGCGGCAAGATTATATGCGCGAAAGCTATTGGCAGTTTCTAGTGACCGTGTTGAGCTGGCTACGTGTGCGGCGTCAGTTGTTCCTGTAGCCAACTCTCCATGGTCAATCGCATCTCGTTTAGGTGGCCCTCGAAGAAATGGTCGCCGGGGATAAATACTAGTTCCTTTGGGTCGGCTGCACCGGCCACAATCGACTCCAGGATATCGTGTGGTCCAAACTGGTCGTGATCACCGGTGAGAAACAACTTCGGCTTGTTGCAGGTACGCAGAAACTTGTACGAATAACTGCGCCCTTCAGCGTCCACTGGCGTCCCCAGCGAGATCAACAATGGAACTTGGGGATCGGGACAGCAGACGCGCAGACCTCGCGCCGCTCCAAACGAAAATCCAGCAAAGATGACGGGCAGGGAAAACTCTTGCTTCAGCCATTGCAGCGCGGCAGCTACGTCGTCCGTCTCCGCTCTGCCGTCGTGCGTTCCCGCGCTTAATCCGGTGCCGCGAAAGTTGAAGCGCAGCACGGGAAATCCAAAGCCATGCAGCGCCTTCATGGCATGGAATACCACCTTATTGTGCATCGTCCCGCCGAAGAGCGGGTGCGGATGGCAGACAATCCCGGCATGGCTGGCATTTGGATCGCCCACGTTGAGCAGAGCCTCGAGCCGGCCTACGGGGCCGTCGAGGAACAGCGATTGAATGGCGGCGTGTGACGCGGGCAAAGGCAGCTCCTCTTGCACAATTGCAGACGTTCATCATAATCCACGGTATCGTTGGTGTGAGCTGTTAAGCACTAGCGCAGAAAGTTCGTCCCAGACTCGCTCGCATCGTTCGGCACATTCATAAGTTCGGAGTAGCAATGATTCGCTTTGGAATAGTCGGTTTTGGTTTGCACGCCGCCAAGCGGCTGATGCCCGGATTTGCCAACGTCAGGAACTGTCGGGTGGCGGCGCTGTCGCGGCGCGATCCTGAACGCGCCCGCCAATCCGCTCGCGAATTCGGCATCGAACATGCTTTTACTTCGACGGCCGAGCTATGCGCGTCGCCTGACGTGGATGCGGTCTTCATCGCGACCCCCGATGCTCTGCATCTTGCCGACGTGCTGGACGCCGTGCGCCACGGCAAGCCCGTGCTGGTCGAGAAACCAATGGCGATGAACGCTGATGAGTCGCGGCAGATGGTCGCAGCCGCGCGCGCAGCAGGCGTAATGCTCGGCGTTGCCCATGTCATGCGTTTCGAAGAGAGCGTGCGTTGGTTTCGCGAACGCATTGCCTCCGGAGCCATCGGCAAACCGGTGCTGGCGCGCGCCGCATTTGTCGCGCCTCTGGCGGGCAGCGCGCGCACCTGGATCAATGACCCAAAGCTCGCTACCGGGGGGCCGTTGGCCGACGTCGGAGTGCATTGCCTTGACACTTTACGTTACGTGCTGGGGGACGAAGTGCAGACCGTGATGGCGCAAGCGCACTATGACGATCAGTGGGTGGTCGAAGCCTCGGGTACAGCCTTGTTTCAGTTCGCCGGCGGAACCCTCGCGACCATGTCCGTCTCTGCGCGCGCGCCGTATCAGACGCTACTCGAGGTCGTTGGGGAGAACGGCATGTTGTCGGCGGTAAATGCTCTCAACGTCGAGCATCCTGTGACCCTCGAGTTCCGACGCGGCTTTGACGTAGTCGAGAAGAAGGAAGTGCTGAACGACCGCGCTTACACAGCGCAGGTAGAGTCCTTCGCCGCCGCGGTGGAAGAGACCAAACCGTTTGAAATCCCCGGGGAAGAAGGACTGCAGAACCAGCTAATTCTCGACGCAATTTTCCGCAGTGCGAAAAGTGGCAAGACCGAGAGTGTGTAGCTCGCTGATCAGTCGCGGTCCCAAATGGAAATGCCGCTCACCGGAGCGGCATTCTAGCGTGGTTGCGTAGCCTGCTACTCCGAAGCTTCCTTGGCCTCGGCGTGATGCGGCAATCCCTGTGGCATTTCCGAAACATTCCACGCCCACGCCGCCAGAAAGGCTGCTCCCTCGTTGATCTGGTCGGGAATGACCTTGTCGAAAGTGTCGGTCTGGCTGTGGTGCGCCTCGCGGTAATGTGCCGGAAGCTGCATGCAGAAATACGCTGGCACTCCCTTATCGAGGAACTCGACATGGTCAGACGATCCGAAATAGCGAGTGCTTAGCGGCTGCAGGTCGAAGACTTCCTGCAGCGGCCGGTAGATCTCCGCCATCAGCGGCGCAGTCTCCCAAAGATTGTCCAGGGCAATGCTGAACACCTTGCCAGTGCCCGTGTCAAGGATCAGCACAGCGTCGATCTTGGGCAGTTCCGCCGCATGATTCTTAACAAATGTGTCAGCGCCGATCCCACCCTGCTCTTCGCCGGTGAACAAGACAAACGTAATGGTGCGCTTGGGCTTCCATCCCAGGGACTTCAGACTACGTGCCGCTTCCAGCACAGCCATCGCGCCAGTGCCGTTGTCGAGCGCGCCCTGTCCCAGGTCCCAGGAATCGAGGTGCCCGCCGATAATGACGCGCTCGGCAGGCAGTTCCGAACCCTTGATTTCTGCGACTGTGATCGACGCCGGTGCAGGCTTTTCACTCAAAACATTTTGCAGGTTCGCTTTCAAAGTGACGGGCCCGGATTGCGTCAACCGCCAGATCAGGTCGTATTCGTCGTGAGTAACAAATGCCATTGGCACGCTGCTCGGTTGGTACCTGGGATAGTTGCCCGTCATATTAAACAGGCTGTCGGTCTTCCCGCTGTCGCTTAGGATCAGCAACGGGCCTTCATCGCGGATGCGGCTCATCAGTTCGGCGCGCTCACGCCAGCTCATTCCATATTCGCTGGCACCGCGGCGGGGCGGAATCACCCCGTCATAAGCGTTTTCGGGATTGGGATCGTTCGCCGACAGATCAGTGGGCTTGCCCACCATCACGATGGAACCCTTCAGCTTGCCCTTATATGCGTCGAGGCCGGAGGGCCGCTGGATGTCGAGCGCGATGACCTTGCCGGATATTTCGCCATCCGTGGCCTTGCTCCAGCCATAAGCGCGAATTCCAATATGGCGTTCGATAGGCCTGGTGATCTTTGCAGTCTCGCTGCCGCGCGTCCAGGAGTGATCGATGTTGGCCGTCTCGAGGTGGGCGTCGACGCCGTAGTCCTGAAAACGCTTCAGGGTCCAGGCACTGGCCGCCTGCATCTGCGGCGATCCCGTCAGCCGCGGGCCAATCTGCGTGGTCAGGTACTCCAGGTTCTTCACCAACTCGGAGTGCGCTTTCACCTCGTCGGCGATCTTCTGGTCGGCTTCGTCCATGGCCTTGCGGTAGGCCTGCTGCTGTTCGGGAGTACGTTGCGAAGAGACTTGCGGCGCTTGCGCCAGCATCACTCCGCTGAGGACGATCGCGCTCACAGTTGCTGGTACGAGGCGAAGGATACGAATCATTGCACAGCCCTTGAGTACATCGACCGGGAATCTCATCATAGCGGCTTGCAACTGCCCAGCGTCAAATGACTGTCCGCGAAGAGCCTCCGCTCGTCCAGCTTGCCGACGCTCATGTATTCTGAAGCCTCCCGCATGTCCGAGCATCCTTCATCTCCTTACTCTCGTCGCTGCTCCCTGGCATTTGTCGTTGTTCTTCTTTTGCTGTTGCGGTGTTCGGCGGCCGGTCAAACTGTTGCGCAACCATCCGAGCCGCCCAAGCCGGTCCCCGGTATCGGCACCGCCGTCCAAGACCAGCCTGCTTCACAACCTCCGCCGCAAGCGCAACCTGCGCCGTCAGCACCAGCCAGGCCCATCACTAAGGCCCAGGCGAAGGAACTGTTCCGCTCGGTAGACGAGATTCTCCAGTTCGTCAGTCAGGACACAGGGCTTCCCATCAGGCACAAAGTGAAGCGCAAACTCATCACCCGTGACCAGGTGGAGCGCTTCGTCGAGAAGCGTCTGAAAGAAGACAAAGACACGCAGCGGCTGGAGCGTTCGCAACTCGTGCTTAAGAAATTCGGCATGATTCCTCAGGACTATGACCTGCATACCGAGTTTCTCAGGCTGCTGAGCGAACAGGTCGCCGCTTATTACGATTCGAAAACCAAAACCGTGAACTTACTCGACTGGGTGCAACCCGAGTTGCAGAAGACTGTTCTGGCGCACGAGTTGACACATGCTTTACAGGACCAGGCGGTCGATCTGGAAAAGTGGGGCATGGCTGGCGCTAAAGATGACCTTCCGCAGCCCGATCAGCAGGAGCAGGTGGTGGAAGAAGCCCAGGCAGCTCGCCAGAATGTTACCGAGGGGCAGGCCATGGTCGCCATGATCGACTACACCCTGGCTCCAGCTGGCGTTAATATTCTTACCGCTCCCGACGCGGTCAACGCAATGCGGGTCGCCATGACCGACGGCAAGGACGCGCCGGTGCTGGCGTCCGCGCCGATTTTTCTGCGTGAGTCGCTCCTCATGCCTTACACGTTTGGCTTGGATTTTGTGCGCGAGGTCCACGTCAAGAAAGGTAAGACCGCGGCGTTTGCCGGCATGCTGGAGCGCCCACCAATCGACACCCGCCAGGTGATGGAGCCCGACACATACATATCGCGTCAGGATGTGACGCCTCCCACAATTCCCGATCTCGACAAACTAATCGCGCCCGACTATCAGCGCTATGACTTTGGCGGGATGGGCGAGTACGACATCTACCTGCTGGCTAAGCAATACGCTGCCGGTACCGACGCTAGGACGTACTACACCCACTGGCGCGGCGGCTATTACCTGGCCGTCCGTGCAAAGGCGGCGCCGAAAGACGAGATTGCCCTGATCTATTTCTCACGGTGGGACTCTCCCGAGGCCGCACTTGCATTCGCCACACTCTACGAGAGCTATGTGCCCAAGCGGTATAAGGTGCCTGTTGGGATGGCGCCGAACGCTTCAGTCGCAGCAAACGAAGGAGGCATTACGGGGTTCCGGTGGGACCTCGGCCAACAGGGGACGGTAGCGATCCAAACTCGCGGGAGTGATGTCCTGATTCTGGAGGGGTTCGACGACACAACGGCGAATCGCATCCGCAACGCGTTACTCCACGATACTTCGCGCGCCACCGTCAGCACAGCCAAGCCGTAAGTCGAGAATTCGTGTAATCGGTACACTCGACGCACTGACGTTATGAGCAGCACAAACGCTCCAGCGCCCAGCAGCAAACCTGAGGCTGGCTCCGGAATGCCCGGGGGTTGCGGTTCCGGAACTCCCGGGCGCCCCGGATGTACGGGTTGCCAACTGCCGGGAAATCCTCCGGGACCACAACACCAATTTGGAGGTTCCGTAGCTGGCGGCCAGAAATGAGTCACCTCAGATTGCGGGGCCTCTCTCGCAGCGGCGGCGCTGGCGGGCCCGGATGCGCAAGTACAGGCGGCATTCCGCGCTCGAACACCACCTCCGGAGGTTCGACGGACGAAACGTCCGGCGATTCTGGGATCGACCCATGCGGCGGCGTTGCGGCTGGTTGTTCTGGGGGCGGTGGCGTGAAGGTCAATCGATTGCCGCACCGCGCTCGGATCAAGTTAGCTCCATCGCTGAAAATCAGTTCGCCCTTCGGTACTCGGATGGTGTGGCTTGTCCAATGCACGGAGTTTGCCGAGCGGTACGACGCATAGACATCCGCTGGAGCATTGAGGCGGGTCGCGTGCAGTCGCTCCGGATGGATGTCGCGATAGTGCCGCGCCACTACCGTGTCCTTCGCCATCGAGGGTGCCACTTCGGTTTCGCTTTGCACTCCACCCGGCACCACGGAATAGGGATACACGGCGCGCGCCGCGCGGTACTCGGGCGCAGGCTCGTAGCGCTCGATGCCTCCTGATGGTTTGCGCCACGCTACGGAGGGTAACTGCACCTCCGCGCTTGCGAAATGCATCAACTGGTACGCAGACACTCCCAGAAACGCAACCAGAGCGAGCACGATGGCGACGTTTCGCCCGTGCATCGGAGACCGAAGTCTCCTTCCTCCGCCGAGCCGTTTGCCGGTAAACACCATTCCGACCAGTTCATCGGCAAAATCGAATTTTGGACTACTTCCGGCGTCCGTTTGCAGCCAGGAAGAACGCCACAGCCCCAGTCGTAATTAGCTGGGTGGCGATTTAGTAACTGCCGCTTAGACCCTCATGGAATCAGGGGAAAACGTGGTTCCGGCGATTACCATGAGCATGTGTTCTACGTCACAATTGGCAGTGACATAAGTATTACAATTGCCTTCTCCGAATCTTGCTAGTCTTGCTAATAGATCGCTGCACCAATCGCGCGGCGAGCGACTGTCAAAGTCAAGAGGGCACATGGTTCGGCAAAACAGAAACATCAATTGGGTCACTTCCTCCTTCATGGTGGCGTTCCACATCGGCGCCGTCGCGGCGCTGTTCATGTTCAGCTGGCCCGCGTTTTTCACCGCACTTTTTCTTTACTGGGTCGCGGGCAGTCTGGGCATCGGCTTGGGCTATCACCGCCTTCTGACCCACCGCGGCTTCAAGTGCTCCAAGTGGTTTGAATACTTCCTCACCACCTGCGCCACCCTGGCGCTGGAGGGCGGACCGATCTTCTGGGTGGCCACGCACCGCGTGCATCACCAGCTCACCGACAAGCCCGGCGACCCCCACAGCCCGCGCGACGGCGGCTTCTGGTCGCACATGGGATGGATCATGAGCGGCGAAGCCATGCACAACAAGATCCAGGGCCTGCTGCCGTATGTGCCCGATCTCCGCAAAGACAAGTTTCATACATGGATCAGCGAGTGGCACTGGATTCCGATGGTTGTTGTCGGACTGATCCTGCTGGCGGTTGGCGGCTGGAAGGTGATGTTCTGGGGCATCTTCCTGCGCACCGTGTTCCTGCTGCACTCCACCTGGTTCGTGAACTCAGGCACGCACATGTGGGGCTCCAAGCGTTTTGCCACTGACGATGACTCCCGCAACCTGTGGTGGGTTGCCCTGTTGAGCTTCGGCGAAGGCTGGCA
>DATBZX010000195.1:0-30287 GCA_036512955.1 Terriglobales bacterium | reverse complement strand
CTCTGGGAACAACAGACACTGTGTTGTGCTATCGTCGGACACGCGGAAGCCTTTCTTCTTGCTTCAAACACTGATTTGACACCATGTTTGTAGCAGAAGAGAGATTCCGCGTCTTCATTTTCAGGAATTATTCAGGCTAGTAAGCTTTGCAAAGGAACGGAATGCGCCGAGTACTTCTTCTTCCTTAGGGACCGGCTCAAGTCGTATGCTGGACGTGTATTCAAGCGCCTTAGAAGCCTCGTCGAGCAGCCTGTGTAGCGATGATCTCCACAGCTGCGTATTCATTATCGCGCTGTTGTATTCCACAGCCACTAGGTGACGACTCAGATAAAAAAAGAGGTGAGCTGTTTCGGCAGTAGGCGGGGAAAACTCGGACAGGGCGTCTTCGATGCTATCTTCGGTTACCGTTTGTCCGGAACGAGCTATTACTGATCGAGCCAGCGTGAGCCCTAGTATGGGAATGCTAATTGCCCGCTCTAGGTCATATTCCAGAAATTCCCGAAGGCTCCACCCGTAAGTGTTCCTGCCAGCTTCAGAAGTCAAATCGAATCGACTCTCCGTGACTACTCTCAGCACCTGCGCAATTTCAACGTCAGATCGAATCTGGTGACCATCAAGCGTAAACAGTGTCGGTTCGTCGTCGACAATATTTATCCGATAGGTTTCGAAGATGAGTGGCCGCTGAGGCATGGATTATCGTGAGGAATCAGTACCCAATTACATGATGCAATCTCGCGCCTTTGTTGCATAGCAAATTCTTCCATGGTTGGCTGATGGCTCACACTTGGCGGGTTCACCCCGCGTTTCTGAGTTCCCAAAAGATTTTGAGGTGGGTGCCCACATTTGCCGGCTGTACCTCTGGCAACTTTGGGTTCGCAGATGCTCCATCGTCTCCACCGGGGCGTCCGTTGGCGTCTTGCCTTTCCCAAATCGGGAAGCATCCGGTTACTTTCGTAATATCGACAGGACGGTTTTTCCTTGCCTGTCTCCTCTCGCCGCGCCATGATGGCTTCGGTGCCAGTCTCCCAGCCTTGGGAGGGCGCGTGATGTCCTTTTTGTCCCAGCCAGGGACTAAAGCATCCGTTCTTTGACAAATCGGAGCTAACCCCAAAGAGCTGAATATTTTACGGGAGGAACGCCGCTAATCAGTTGATTTTAAACGGCTGCTTTTCCAAGGGATGCGTCTAACTCCCCTGTTTTTAATATTTTACGTTAATCTCCTTTGCGTTCAATATCTTACGCAGCATCATTTCCTCCAGTCTTTTATTTTCAATATTTTGCGCAAGGAGGGGGGAGGGGGAGGGGTGCCCCGCCCTTTGCGTTAAATTGCTATTTCCCCAGCGCTCGTCAATAATCGGCTCACTCGACGGTTCCCCGACGCTCGACGTGGTTTACGGCTCTTTCCCCGGAGGTGCGACGATGAAGCCAAGCCTGCATCCAGAGGAACAAGCACGACTAGCCGCTTTGCGCGAGTACAAAATCCTCGATACCGCTCCGGAAAAGTCCTTCGATGATCTCACCCTCCTGGCTTCGCAGATCTGCGAGACCCCGATCGCGCTGATCACCCTGATCGACTCCGACCGGCAATGGTTTAAGTCGCGAGTAGGTGTGGAGGTGGATGAGACTCCCCGAGACCTTGCGTTCTGCGCGTTCGCCATATTGCAGAAAGACCTGCTTGTCGTGGAAGACGCATCCAAAGATCCGCGTTTCAGCGATAACCCCTTGGTTCAGGCAGATCCGAAGATCCGTTTTTATGCCGGCGCACAGTTGCGTTCCTCTGATGAGCTACCGCTCGGCACTCTTTGCGTGATCGACCTCAAACCACGACAGCTCTCGGAGCGCCAGCATAAGGCCCTGGAAGCACTCAGCCGGCAGGTGCAGTCACAGTTAGAGCTGCGCCGGAATCTGATCGAGTTGAGACAAGCACTGGAGCTGCGCGACGAGGCTGAGCGTGTGCAGCAGCACCTCATGCAGGAACTGCAGCGCGCGTTCGACGACACCAGGCGACTCAGTGCCCTTTGCCTGCCTCCTCGGCCTGCAAGTTCAGTATCACCATCCCGGCAGACTTGAACCGCATAAACCCGGTGGTGGACGGAGTAATGGAGGTTGCAAGGCAGATGCAGAGCGCACAAGGCCGCGAACTTGAGATCGACGTTGCGGTGCGCGAGGCCCTGGCCAATGCCATTATTCATGGGTGCAAGAGCGACCCCACGAAGAGTATCGAGTGTTCGGTTGCCTGTGATCAGGGCGGAGAGATTCTGCTGGTAATTCGCGATCCCGGCGGGAACCTGAACCGGTCGGCGGTGGCCGATCCCACTAAGGGCGAGAACATTCTGGCAACACACGGTCGCGGACTGTATCTCATCGACGAATTGATGGACGATGTCGAATACGTCGTCGAGAAAGCTGTGGCCACCGAAGTCAGGATGAAGGCAAAGTCCCGCGAGCCCGGCGACTGATGCGGCCCAGCCCCGCGGCGAGCAGTGCGGATCCCTCGTGCTAGCATCTCCGCATGCGAAGCCGCTTGCTGCTACTTGTACTCATTGCCTCCGCGTGTGTGACCTGTTCAGCCCAAAGTTCCGACCCTAACCTGTTTCCCATTCAGGATGGCTTCGTCGACAGCCACGGCGCACTCATCTATTGCATGTCCGTCGGGAGGGGCGCGCCGCTGATGATCGTCCACGGCGGACCCGGCGCCTCGCATGATTACTTCCTGCCTTACTTATTGCCGCTGATGCGCACCAATCGGCTGGTGTTCATCGACGAACGCGGTTCCGGCAAGTCGTCGAAGCTTGACGACCCCAATCAGTACACCATCGCCAACATGGTCGAGGACATCGAAGCCGTCCGCCATGCGCTTGACCTGGGCAAAATCAGCCTGCTCGGCCATTCCTTCGGCGGCGCGTTAGTGCAGGCCTATGCGTTCAAGTATCAGAAGAACCTCTCCCATCTCATTCTTGGCAGCACGTTCTCCAGTACGGTGGAACTCAACCAGGCGCTGGCGAAGATGAAAGCCGAGATGAGTCCCAAGGATCGCGATCGAGTTAATGCACTGGAAGCTGCTGGGTTGTTCGGCAAGGGAGAAGTCTGGGAGCATGGCCGCTATCCCGAGGAGTACGCCAAACTTGCCTGGGGCAAGGGCTACTTCCCTGATGTCTATCAGAACCGCCCCGATCCCAATTACGACCCGCTAGCTTCCAATACCGGCACAGCCTGGGATGTGTATCGCGAGATGTGGGGTTCGGATGGTGAATTTGTCGTCGACGGTAATTTGAAGGAAGTCGAGTATGTCGGCCAGCTTTCACAAATCAAGGTGCCCACGCTGATCATCGTGGGCGATCACGACGAGAGCGATCCACAAATGTCGAAGGAGATGCACGAGAAGATCGCCGGATCGCAACTCGTCATCCTGCCCAACAGCGGTCACATGACGTTCGTGGACCAGCCTGAGCAGTTTCTGAAAGCAGTCCGCAACTTTATTGAGCGCTAGTCTGGGAACTGCCGATCAGCCAGCCTGCGATTGAATCTGCCAGCCAACGCGGGCCGGCCTTTTGTTGCGAGGCCGTGCGGGGGGAACGGGATCGAGGTAAGGATTGCTCGACGTCCGTTCGCTGACCACCACTTCCGACTCGCCTCGTGTAATCGTATGAGTCACGTCGCACTCGGGACAGAGCCAATAGCAGTAGTCGGACAGTTTATCGACCTTCCAAGCCGGGTCAGCGTAACAATTATGAGTAGGCGGGAGCAGAAACAATCGCCCTTTGCTGAGCTCTCGGAATTCGCGGTTACATGCGGGGTTGGAACACTTGGCTACCATGGAGGCATCCTTGACTTGCGTTAAAATGTGCGAGGATCGACGTAGCGCTTTAGTGACTCTACGATTAGCATACAAGTGCTATTCGCTTTTGGCAATCTATATTTGTGCTCCCCGACCATCGTGAAACGCGGGCAAAGTTTGAGCAAGCGCCGTGTCGTCTTCAGGCTTGGAGCGTGATATCCATCTGGCAGAACTTGAAGGTACTTTCATCGCCGGGCCGATCAGCCGCGACAAGCCGGTAGCGATCCAAGACGTCAACGATGAAGAGCGACTTTTCATTTTCGGGTAATTGGCGGGTCCATTCCACGAAGGTCACGGAGCCAAAGGCGAAGAACGCGGAACGAGTCTTGAAGTCCCAGGACTTCTCCTCGGTGTGCATTTGCAAAACATGCAGGCCATTACGCTCGGCCAGCTCGCCATACTGCTCGGGCGTGAGGCGCAGATAAGGGTCGTGGAAGTCCTGGTAGTAGCAGGCCCATCGTGGGGAGAGGCGGGTGTCTTCGAGCACGGTCTCCAGGCTCTTCCGCGCGCCTTTCGGGACGAGACGAAGCTGTGCGCGTCCGCCGGGCTTCAGGGCGCCCCGAATCGAGCGCAGGGCCTCATCTTGCTGGGGAATCCAGTGGAGCGCATTGAAGGAGACAACCAGATCGAACTCGTTGCGATACGGCAAGTGGCGAGCGTCGCCGGGTTCAAATCGAAGATTGGCGTGTGTCACCGGACCGTAGTTACTCGTTGCGAAAGAGATCATCTCTCGTGACGGATCTACACCTAAGACCGATCCATGTGGATTGCGAGCCGCGATTTCAGCAGTGATCTTGCCATTGCCGCAGCCGACGTCGAGAATTCGCTCGGAACCCTTCAGATTGAGCAGGGCGAGCGCTTCTTCGGCCATTGCCTGCTGCGATCCCGATATCCGGGCATAATCAGCCGCATCCCATTCGGTCATTGCGTTCTCTGCACTTTCGAATCTCGTTCTTTCGGGATATTTACGCCGTTTACTCGTCGTGAAAAAAATCCGGATTTGGCGGCATTAGCTGGCTTGGGGGGACATCGGTCATCGCGTCACCGCGCCTTCGCCTATCGCTACTTCGCGCACATACGGGGCGGGAGGATCAGGCGAGGACAAGAATGTCGCGACGTCGGGCTCGAGTTTGTTCCAACATTCGTACACAGCCAGGTGGCCCGAATCCATGCACACCAACAGAGAAGAGTTCGGCAGTTGCTGCTTCATCTGCTCGCCTACTGAAAGGGGAATCAGCTTCTCCTGTTTTCCCCAGATCACCAGCACGGGAGCTTTGATCCCTTGCAACTTGCCGTCGAGCACGTCCTGATGGGTAAGGAATGAGTCGAAGATGCGGCGGGTGATCCAGGCGTGCTCGGCGACCTGGTTCAGGAAGTCGCGCTGGACAGGATATGGTGCGTGGTATTGTCGCGGCGTCAGCATGGCCATGAAGGTGGCGAACTCCTCTGGCGTCGCAGGGAGAAAATTCTTGACGGTAATGTTGGTTTGAAACGTCAGTCCGGCAGCGTCCGCGACCACCAACCGGTTGACGACCTCCGGATGTTCGACGGCCAACTTCAGCGCGACCCAGCCACCCATGGAAACTCCGACGAGGTCAGCCGACTTGATGTTCTGGCTTTCGAGAAACTGCCGCAGCATTTCCGACTGCTGCCCGATGGAATAGGCGATGTCGGGCTTCTGGGTGTCCCCGTGACCCAGCAGATCGATAGCGTACACGTGGAATTGGTGGCGCAGGTCAAGCATTGCTGAGACCCAGTTCAGCGATTCGGCTCCCAACCCGTGAACGAAAACCAGCGGCGGGCCGTCGCCTCCCTCGTAGAAGTGGACGCGATAGCCGCCTACCTGCGCGTAATGGCTGTGAATGTCGCCGGTCAATAAGGTTGCGCGGCCGAAGGCGCGCAAAACACTCAGAGGGCGCAGCGAAGCGTAGGTGACGAAAGCGAGGACCAGAAACAAAATGACGAGGCCAATTTCTTTCCAGCGCCCCATGCGAGGCCGTGTGGTTTCAACCTGCGGGAGAACATCACCACCAGTGGGCATAAGAGACTCTCACCGTGTTAGAACTTGAGGTCAACTCTAATCGTTACAGGATTGTGAATTGCCTCGCAGGCGAAGTCAATTCCTCCCAGTCTGGGCGTGAATCGCAAATCCCGAAATCGATGGCGGCGTGCAACTGACAGCGCGCATAATTCGTAAGTAATCTTATGATCCTCGAAGCCGTCCGACCCCGCTTGCCCGCAATCACTTCGCTGCGCTTCTTTGCCGCGTTTCATGTGGCGCTGTTTCACATGAACGAGATGGGAGCGATTACCGGGCGCATTGGTTCAAGTCATTCGCGGCAATCGGCTACGTCGGGGTAAGTTTCTTTTTCGTGCTTTCGGGATTCATCCTTGTTTATACCTATGCCGGCCGCGACATCAATTTGCGCGACTTCTGGCAGACACGTTTTGCCCGCATTTATCCCGCTTACTTGTTCTCACTGCTGCTGTCGTTTCCGTTCTTCTACTACGGCGCACTGAAAATGCATGTGCCGTTTTTCGCATTTTCGGAGCAACACTTTGCGCTGGCATCGGTGCTGGTGCTGCTGCTTCTCCAGTCGTGGATTCCGGCGGCGGCGTTGTCGTGGAACGCAGTGGCCTGGAGCCTTTCCGTGGAAGCGTTCTTCTACGCAGTATTTCCATTCGCGCTGGCAAAGTACGGCAAGCTCTCACGCACTGTCTTGTGGGGATTGATTCCAGCGTGCTGGCTGGCCGGGATGGCGATCTCCGGCGGATACTTGCTCTTTCGGCCAGCCGGAATGCCCTATGTGAGCAGCGCCAACTGGTCGAGTGCGGTGCAGTTCGTAAAATTCTTCCCTGTCGTGCGCCTGCCGGAGTTTCTTATGGGCATGGCCTGCGGCTTCCTGTTCCTGCGCGGCGAGCGCAATCCCAAGCACGCGTTGCCGCTGGTGGGACTTGGATTACTCGGCGTTGCGGCCACCACCGTGGCAGCTCGATTCGTGCCGTATTTGGTAGTCCACACTGCGATGTCGGGGCCGGCATTTGCCGCGGTGGTATGCGGCATCGCGCTCCAGCCAAGTTGGGCCGCATGGCTGAACAACCGCCCTCTGGTGCTATTCGGAAACGCCAGTTACAGCTTCTACCTGTTGCATACCATGTTCGTCTGGCCGTTCTTCCACAACATGCAAACCCAGGCAGTGCGTAACCAGGGATTTATCGGCATCGGCATATGGCTGGTCATGATGCTGGCAATCTCGTCGCTGGTGTATCGATTCATCGAGGAACCCGCGCGGCGCAAGCTGCGGCCGCAAAGAAAAGCGATACAGGTGCCCGCAGAAGCCTTGCCCACCGAAACTTGACGGGCAAATTCTCTCCGTGCATCCCCCTTTAGGGGGAGGCAGCACTGCAACCAAGGTGCGGAACCCGCATATTGTTTGACTTTGGCTGGCCTCACTCCCTAACATCGAAGCATCGGGCTTGAATCCATATCTCCCAAGATGATCGACACGGTCATATCGCACTACCGCATCGTTGAACTCATTGGCGGTGGCGGCATGGGAGTGGTTTACAAAGCCGAGGACCTCGACCTTGGCCGTTTCGTTGCCCTTAAGTTTCTGCCCGACGATCTCTCTGGGGACCCCACTTCGCTGGATCGCTTTCGCCGCGAAGCACGCGCCGCCTCAGGACTGAATCATCCCAACATTTGCACGGTTTACGAGATTGGCCAGGACGGGGGCCGTCCGTTCATCGTGATGGAGTATCTCGAAGGTCACACGCTCTTCCAGTTGCTTGACGGCAATCCCCTGGACACGGACCAGACCCTGCGAATTGCGTTGGATGTTGCGGAAGCGTTGAACGCCGCGCATCACCAGGGCATCGTGCATCGCGACATTAAGCCCGCCAACATTTTCGTCACCAACCGGGGACACGCAAAGGTTCTGGACTTCGGACTGGCAAAGCTGTTGCCTTCCCCTCTGATTGGTGCGGAAAACAGCACACTGAACACGGAGCCCGAGGGAGCGCGGATCACCAGCCCCGGCAAGTTGATGGGGACTCTGGCGTACATGTCTCCGGAGCAGGCGAGGGGATGGGAACTGGATGCGCGCACCGACCTGTTCTCGTTCGGCATCGTGCTCTACGAAATGACGACGGGGTTGCTGCCGTTCCGGGGAGGGACGTCGGCCAACATGTTCGATGCGCTGTTCCATTCCGAGCCGATTCCACCGGTGCGCCTGAATCCCAACGTGCCTTCCAAGTTGGAAGATGTGATCTCGAAGTGCCTGGAGAAAGACCGTGAGATGCGGTACCAGCACGCGTCGGAAATCTGCGCCGACCTGAAGCGACTGCGGCGCGATACCACCGACACGCATCACTTCGTGGTTCCAGAGGCCGAAGAACGGCCGCCCGCGAAGCCATCTAAATCGGGAGTGAAGACGCCTTCACGAAAGTCGATCGACAAGTCCAGGTCGGTTTCGGTGTATCCGGAACCGTTGGAAGAGGACGAGCCACCCCGGGCAGCGTGGAATTGGAAGATGTTGGGAGGTATCGGCGCTGCGCTGGTGGTGCTGGCAGCGATCGCAGGTGGATGGTGGTACTGGCACTCGCAGCGGGCCGTGCAATTCGGCCAGAAAGACACGATCGTGCTGGCCGACTTCGTCAACACCACGGGCGATGCGGTTTTTGACGGGACGTTGAAGCAGGCGCTGGCCATCCAACTGGAGCAGTCGCCGTTTGTGAATGTTCTCTCCGATCGCCGAGTGAGTTCCACGTTGAAGATGATGAGCCGTCCGCTGGACGAACACCTCACCTACGAGCTTGCCCGGGAGGTCTGCCTGCGCAGCGACAGTAAAGCGCTATTGGAGGGCTCGATCAGCAGCGTCGGAAGTCACTACCTGATCGGGCTGAAGGCGGTGAACTGCCAGACCGGTGACACCCTGGCCAGCACACAGACAGAGGCGGCTAATCGCGATACCGTGCTAAAGCAACTGGGCGAAGCCGGCGATGACTTGCGCGAGAAGCTGGGGGAATCGCTCATCTCGGTGAAACGCTATAGGAAGCCGCTGGATGAGGTGACAACCTCATCGTTGGAGGCGCTGCAGGCTTACTCGATCGGCCGATCCATGCAGGCGGTGAAGGGCGATGCCGAGTCGGTGCCGTATCATCAGACGGCGATCGCGCTGGACCCAAACTTTGCTCGCGCTTATGCCTCGCTCGGCATGGCGCAAAACAACCTGCGGGAGACATCAGCGGCCACCGAGAACTTCCGCAAGGCATTCGAACTGCGCGACCGGGTGAGCGAGTTTGAGCGTTTCTACATCGAGGCGGCATATTACAGTTTCGCAACGGGTGAACTAGAAAAGGCCAATCAGGTGTATAAGCAGTGGTCGCAGGAATACCCCGCCGCCACCACCCCGCACATCAACCTGTCGGTGAATTACGAGGCCATGGGCGACTTCGAAAAGGCAGCCGCGGAGTCGCGCGCCGCAATCGAAATTTCTCCTACCTCGGTCACCAGCTACGCCAACCTGATCAGTGCTTACCTTGCACTCGATCGCGTGGATGAAGCCAAAGTCACCTACGATCAGGCCAAGCAGCACAATTTCGACAACGAATACCTGCGTGAGATGCGCTATGCAATTGCCTTTCTGCAGAATGACGAAGCGGAGATGCGGCATCAGTTGCAATCCGCCGCGGACCTGCCCGGCACCGAGGCCGCATTGCTGGCTAACCAGGCTGACACCGACGCGTTTTACGGGAAATTGAACCAGGCGCGCGAGACGACGAGGCGGGCGATGGGCGCAGCCAAGCGCGAGGGATCCCAGGAAAGCGCCGCGCTGTGGCTGGCCAGCGGCGGCTATCGCGAGGCATTGTTCGGCAACACCAGTGAGGCGCGAGAGTTAGCCAGTGAATCCCTGGCCCTCTCTCCCGGGCGCGATGTACGGGTTGCGGCGGCATTGACCCTGGCTACGGTGGGCGACGACGCGCGTGCGCAGAAGATCGTCGAGCAGTTGAACGCGGAGTCGCCGCTGGACACCATCCTCCAAAATTATTGGCTGCCGTCGATCCGGGCCACGCTGGCGCTGCATCATGGCGACGCCAAACAAGCGGTGACTCTGCTGGATGCCGCAACTCCCTATCAGATGGGCACCGAAAACTTCGGTGTCATGGTGCCGGTTTACATTCGCGGCATGGCCTACCTGAAAGCGGGACGGGGAGCGGAGGCTGCGGCCCAATTCGAGACTATACTGGGACACCGTGGCCTGGGACAGAACGCTCCGGTGATGGCGCTGGCGCAGTTGCAACTGGCGCGTGCGCAAGCGATGAGCGGCGATAAATCAGCCGCGCGACGATCCTACCAGGATTTTCTGTCGTTGTGGAAGCAAGCGGATGGGGACTTGCCGATACTCAAGCAAGCGCGCGACGAATATCAGAAGCTGAAAGACTGACGCTTTGCCCATCGCAGTTTAAGCGCAGCGAATGAATCTGATACTGCATACGCCTGGTAACCATTTAAAAGAAAAGCCCAGTTTATAATCTCGCTCTAACAATTCTCTGCATCTCGGGGGACCAATGAACTGCAAGGGCTTCGCACTGACGCTACTCTCTTTGCTTCTGGCAGCGACTCTCGTTTCGGCGCAAACCTTCCGCGGAAGCATTCTGGGAACCGTGTCAGATACCTCCGGAGCTGTGCTTCCGGGAGCAACGGTCAAGGTGAAGAACGCCGGGACGGGACTGGAGCGCACCACGCAGACCAGCGCGGAAGGCAACTACACCATCTCCGAGCTGCCTATCGGGAACTACTCAGTGACCGTGTCCCAGGCTGGGTTCCAGACCTCCGTAACCAGCAACGTTGTGGTGGACGTGGCCACCGAGCGCCGCGTGGACATCGCGCTGAAGCCGGGGCAGGTGGCGGATACGGTGGAGGTGACGGGCGAAGCCATCGCCCAAGTGGACACCACGACCGATGAGTTGGGCGGAACGCTGACGGCGGAGACGATTGCCAACATTCCGGTCAACGGACGCGACTACACCAAGCTCATCTATCTGAATCCGGGAGTGGCGGGATCGCCCGACCAGATCAGCGATTCGCCAGGATCGTTCGGCACGTTCTCGATGAACGGCTCGCGCGGACGCTCGAACAATTTCCTGCTCGACGGTACCGACATGAATGACGGCTATCGCAACGATCCGGCCATCAACGAAGCCGGCGTGTTTGGCGATCCAGCGACTATCCTGCCGATCGATGCCGTGGGTGAGCTGCGCGTCTTGTCGAATTACGAAGCGGAATACGGACGCAACAGCGGTGCCATAGTCAATATCGTGACCAAGAGCGGTACGAACCAGTTGCATGGCTCAGCGCTGGAGTACTACCGCAGCGGCGCGCTGGGCGCCCGAAACTACTTCAACATCGACACTCAGCCCAAGAACCCATTCACCAATAACCAATTCGGTGGCTCGCTGGGCGGGCCCATCGTCAAAGACAAGGCCTTCTTCTTCGTCGATTATGAAGGACAGCGGGAGAGCGGAGCGCAAGCCGGGCAGAGCTGCGTACCCGATGCCAACGTGATCGCGGCGGCCACGGCCCAAGCCGCGGCAGACGGAGTTGCTCTGAGCCAGCCGATGCTCAACCTGCTGGCGCGCAATCCGTGGCCGTCTCCGAATATCCCGGGCGCAACCGTCAGCCTCAGCGGCTGTGATGCGCCAAACCTGGCGACTGCGACACGCTTCTACAACAACGTGGACAGCATGATCGTGAAGGGCGATTACAATCCCAACCCCAACAACAATTTCACCGGCCGGTACTACTACGGCAACAGCAATCAGAGCTTCCCGTTCGCCCAATTGGCGGGCGGCCTGCTGCCGGGCTTCAACACCACTACTCCCACAACGGTGCAACTGGTGTCGCTGTCGTACGTGAAGATTGTGAACTCGACTCAGGTGAATGAGGCCCGACTGGGTTGGAACCGGTTTGTCGAGGGGTTCTTTCCCCAGGACCAGAGCTTCAATCCCGCGTCGATTGGCCTGGACACCGGCGTGACCCCTTATAACTACGGCTTGCCGAAAATTAGTGTGGGCGGATTCTCGGTAATCGGCGCGACGGCCAGTGTGCCGCGTAACCGCGTCGATTCCAACTGGCACTTTATCGACAACTACTCGTGGCAGGTTGGGCGGCACGATTTCAAGTTTGGCTACGAATTTCGCCGAACCACGATCAATCTCGTCCAGGACAACAATTTCAGGGGCAAACTGAGCTTTGGCGACTTTACCTCGTTTCTCGAAGGAATCCCGTCGGGCGGCAGCCAGGCGTCGGGCTACAGTAACCGGCACGAAGCGGAAAACAGCCAGGGCCTGTACGTGCAAGACGGCTTCCGCTGGACCAAACGCCTGACCGTGAACTATGGCTTGCGATGGGATTATTTCGGCGTGCCCAGTGAGAAGAACAATCTGTTCTATCAACTCACCCCCGCCAATGGCGGAACGCTGGTGCAAGTGGGAGCGAATGGCGGCCCGTCGAGCCTCTATAACAAGGACTACAACAACTTTGCTCCCCGCTTTGCGGTGTCCTACGACCTGACCGGAAAGGGCGAGACAATTCTCCGCGCCGGCTGGGGCATGTTCTACGACGCGTTCTCGCAGGACATCTTCCTCGGCCACGCTCCCTATAACTGCACGTTCTGTCCCGGTCCGGCCTACACGGGTGTGGGGGCGGCGCCCATTGGGTTCGCCGGGCTAAGCGGTAATCCCATTGCTGCCGGCTCGCCGGTGTATGGCGGGGCTTCTCCGCTGGGCAGTTACTTTGGCGTCGATCCCAACATCCGGACGCCTTACGTGCAGAACTGGAACCTGAATATCCAACAGCAGATCACCAACAAAATCATGTTTCAACTGGGATACGTGGGGTCGAAAGGCACCAAGTTGTTCCGCTTCGTGGACACCAACCAACCCAGCCAGGCGCAGATTACGGCGTTCGATCTAGGTCAATGTGCGACATGGGGACAAACCGCCCCGAATTGCTATATCGCGGGCTTCGACGGCCCCGATGGCGTGAATTTCAACGTGCCGCGCACTACGTACCCGAACCTCTTCTACGTGAACCAGGAACAGTCGTCGGCGAACTCGATTTACAACGCACTGCAGGCCAGCCTGCACATCAACGCGTGGCACGGCCTCTCACTGCAGGCCAACTACGTGTGGTCACATTCGATCGACAACGCCAGCGACTTGGAAGACTTCATCCCCAACGCGGCGCAACCCAACAACAGTCTGGCGCCGCAATTGGAGCGCGGCAATTCCAACTTCGACATCCGCCAGCGCTTCAGCCTGAACTTCAGCTACCAATTGCCCAAGTTCGCGGGTGAGTACGGAAAGCTGAAGAACGGATGGGGAATGGATGGAGTTCTAAACCTGCAGGATGGACAACCGTTCAACCTCAATTACAACTTCCAGGGCGATTACTCTGGCTCGGGCGAAGGCTTTGACCGGCCGGATGTGGTGGGGCCGATTCAATACGGCAACTCGGCGGCCAACTTCCTCAACCTGGCCTCGTTCGCGGTGCCTTGCACGTTCGGCAACACGACGGCGATCTCAGCTTCGGGCGATAGCAATTGCCTGGCCGGGACGCGCCACTTCGGCAACCTGGGACGCAACCAGCTGCAAGGCCCGTCGTTCAAGGAGTTCAACTTCTCGGTGTTCAAAGATACGCAGGTAACGGAACATGTGAACCTGCAACTACGCGCCGAGTTCTTTAACCTGTTTAATCATCCCAACTTCGCCAATCCGGTGCTGCCGAATTTCATCGCCGATGCCGGGGTGAACGGGATCGACCCGACGGGGCGCGGGATTGGCTCCTACGCTCTGACGGCGACCGGCGACGTGGGAATTGGCAACCCGTTTTTGGGTGGAGGCGGACCGCGCGGCATCCAGTTCGCCGCCAAGATCACGTTCTAGAACGCTTTCACGTCTAAGTAGTTTGGACTGCGCCTTTCTTTGGGGAGGCGCAGTTTTTTGTGGAGCCATTCTAAAAGCGAAGCACCACCCCGCCGCTGATCACGACATTGTTCACGCTGCCGTGGAACACCGATGTGACATCGAGGGTGGGCGCGCTGGTGTAATAATCGCGCACCTCGCCGCGCAGGCTCAGGACAGGCAGGATCGTGAAATCCGCGCCGCCGCCAATGTCACCGGCAAATTTGTTCGACGTGGCGCTGGTATTCGTCGAACGAAAGCCGCCCCATCCCATCCCTCCCGCAAGATAAGGAGAAATAAACGATGAGGGCAGGATCTTCAGCTTCAGTCCCGGCGTGAGATACATGGTGTTGTAGTCCTCGTGCAACAGGTTCCCCGGGGTGATGGAGCGGCTGCCGCCCCATCCAGCCGCAAAAGGAAGCTCGAGGTAGAGACTCGCGAGCGGGATGGTAACGATCAGGTGGGCATAGTTGAGCTGCAGGCCTTGTCCCCCGTGGACGTCGAAGCTGGCCGAGGTCTGGAAACTCGACCCCGCAACCGCGAATTCGTTCTTCTGTGCGTGTCCTGCCGAAAGTGCGACGCACAGCAATAGCCAGTACAGTTTCTTCATCGTGGAAGCACTCCCTGCTGCTCGTACTTCCGATGTTAGGCGAAGCTTGGCCGTGCGCTCAGTGACGGCCTTGGTTCGCGGTGCGGCTAACCAGGCCGTGCGCGATAGATCGCGTATTGCGGGGTTCGATAGACAGGCTGTAACCAAGTATGCTCGGCGAAGACCTTTTCGTGCACCAGATTGTGGTAGAGGACGTATGCAGGGCGGGGAAAGTCAGTTAAAGAATAGCGCAAATTAGAAAGAACGGTGCGCAGGACTGGTTCGGGAAAAGGATTGAACAAATACAGCACAGTCGGTTCGGCAGGAAACTCGAAGTTTCGGGCGTCGCCCGCGTGGGACTCCAAGGCGAAGCACCTTTGCTGATCATCATGGTAGCCAGCGATATTCTGGCGCGCCACCGCGTCCAACTCGGCGAGCAGTTCAAGGCCTACGATCCGGCGAAAGGAATAGGCGGACGCCATAAGCAGCGTGCGTCCCTTGCCCGAGCCCAGGTCGATGAAGGTGAAACCCTCGGGTTGAATGGGCAGGCTTTGCAGAATCTGGTGAAACAGCGACGGCTCTGACGGCTGGTACCGGGCCCCAGAAAGGAGTTCGCGGATCCGAGTGCGCAGTGCAACGGTGGCCCACGTGGTATCCACGCCGTGGTCGAAGTCGTAGTCGATGTCGCCGTAGCGGGAACGGCGGCGGGTGGGGCTCAGGTCCTGCAGCAACTCAAGACTTTCGAGGGCGTAATAAAGCAGGGCGCCCACTAGGCCGCGCGCGCGCACAGCTTCGCGAATCCAGGCAAGCGCGTTATTGGAATTTACTTTGCCCAACGAAAGCTCCGGCCTGCCCATATCGCGATAGTAAATGACGTGGCGGAAAACGCAGGTGCGCTCAGTACGCCGGAGTCGATGCGAGTGTACAATTCAGGACAGTTTGCAGTCTGCCAATTCCTTACGATTGAGCTTTCCATCAGCGAGCGTCGCGCTCTCCCGAACACGCCACGAAGCAACCATTGACGCGTCTCGGCCGTACCGATGCCAAGGAGAATTCCGAGTGAAAAAACTACTTGTAGTTGCCGCCATGCTCTCATTGTTCGCGTCCATTGCTCTGGCGCAGGAGAAGCAATACGAGGTGCCGAGTGTATTTTCTTTCAGCTACAGCGACGGTTGGAGTAAAGGCCCGCGCAAGGGCGGAAACGCCGCCGAGTTGCCCTGGCTGGTTAGTACCAGCGATCCCACCGCGAGTTTCCACGCGGTGCTGGCGCGCGCCGATTTCTCATACGACGATTGGATCAAGCGGATGATCAAGGCCGCGACCCCGGAGCGCGCGTTGGCTTCCAAGGGGGACTTCGAATCCGCCAGCGGCGAAAAGGGCTACAAGTTGGTGTGGAAGGTCACGGCCGCGAACGGCGACCAGTTCATGAACGTTCAATACCTGTTTCGCGGCAAGGGCGATTCGCAAATATTGCTCAGCGGGATGGTGGACACCGCGAACGCGGAGAAGATCTCGCCGGAGTTCGACGGCTTTGCGAAGTCATTCAAAATTATCAAAGCCAAATGAGGACTGAACATCGAGTGCGGGAGGCAGATCGCCTCCCGCATATTCGTTCGGTGCCATGAGTTAGTTCAAGTCGAAGAGCAGGAATTCGGCAGCGCTGTTGCCGCCGACGCCAGCAAGCGTGAGCTTGCTCTCGTCGCTGATGGCGGCCCCGTCGCCCTGAGCCAGCCTCGTTCCATTCACCTCGAGTTCGCCGCTCACTAACTGCACCCAGGCGTGGCGCCCTGGGTGCAGGTCCAGCGTCAGGGCTTGGCCGCTCTCCAGCAGCGACGCGTAAACGCTTGCGTCCTGGTTGATGCGGGTCGAGCCGTCGCGTCCATCGTGCGAGGCGATCAATCGCAGCTGGTTCAGTTTCTCTTCACGCAGAAAGGTGCGGTCTTCATAGCTCGGCTGCAAGTCGTCCGCTTCCGGCATGATCCAGATCTGCAGAAGGTGAACGGGCTTTTCGGAGTTGTTGTACTCGCTGTGAACCACGCCCGTGCCGGCCGACATGCGCTGCACGTCGTGCTGCTGGATGGTCGCTTCGGTGCCAGTGCTGTCGCGGTGGCTGAGTTCACCCTCAATGATGTAGGTGATAATCTCCATGTCATTGTGGGGGGCGGGCGCCAAAACCCTTGCCCGCGCTGATCCAGTCCTCATTGATCACACGCAGGTCCCGAAAGCCCATGTGCTTCGGATCGTAGTAATTAGCGAATGAAAAGCTGAAATGAGTGTCGAGCCAACCATGGTTGGCGTGTCCGCGGGCGGCGGATGGCCGGATGGTGATCATAGTGTTCTCCTGAATACAGGATATAGGATGCTTTAACGTTAAACAAAGATTCAGGATTGCAATCGTGGGTTGGTTGTTCGGGATAGGGGGCCTTTGACTCCGCTGGAGCGCCCACCTCCGCTCAGGATGACAACGGCTCCTGGGTGCCGAGTTTGCGGCACAGGAGGCCCAGTTGCTCCTGCTCGGCGGGTGACAGGGCGCCGATGAACTCTGTGATAGCTGCGGCGTGCTCGGGAAAGAGCTTGCGAAGCAGGGCTTTCCCTTTTGCGGTGAGTACAACAATCAGCATGCGGCGATCTTCCGGGCACTTCTGGCGATGTGCCAAGCCCTCCTTCTCGAGATTACCAACCACCATAGTGAGATTGCCGCCGGTGGTCAGGACTTTCTGTGCGATGTCAGACAGCGACATAGGGCCGAGATGGTACAGTGCCTCGAGAACGGCGAACTGGGTGAGCGTGATTCTGGTTCCGCCGAGATGGCGTGCGGCGTGCGTGCGTGCGGCGTGGGCGGCCCGCATGAGCCGCACGTAGGTCGCCAAGGCGAGGCGTCGTTGAGATTTGGGTTGCATGCTGCTCTAAGTATACTACGACGTTAAAGTAAAGATCTGAGTGCTCAGCGGGTCACCGTTGTTTCTTTTCGGGCAAACCGGCGTTTTCGGCGGCGAGCCTGGCCACGGAACTCCAGTCGAGATCTTCCATGCCGCGCCCGATGGCGGACAGCACGTTATCTCGAACCACGCTGGCGAAGGGCATGGGCACGTCCACGGCTTCAGCGGCAGCCAGTACCAGGCGGACATCCTTCAAGCCAAGCCGCATTTTGAAGCCGGCTGGTTGGTAGCGCTCATCGGCGATGATTGCGCCATAGGTCTTGTAAACCGGCGCGGCAAAAAGAGTATTGGTTAGGAAGTCGATATAGGCGTGGGGATCGATGCCGTATTTGCGGGTGAGCGCAACCGCCTCGCCCAACGACTCAATGACCGTCGAGATGAGGAAGTTGCCGCTGAGTTTCACCACGTTGGCCATCTCGGGTACGGAGCCGATGAAGAAGGTTCGCTGGCCAACCGCGTCGAATAGGGGCTGGCAGCGTTCGAGAGACGAAGCGTCTCCGGCAGCGGCGATGACGAGTTTGGCGGTGGCGGCGGCATCGGGACGGCCAAACACTGGGGCGGCGATATAGTGCTGTCCGCATTTCCCATGTTCCGCGTTGAGGTGCTGCGAAAGCGAGACACTGATGGTGCTCATGGAGATGTGGATTGCACCGGGAGCAAGGTTCTCGAGCACGCCTCCAGCATCGAGTACCGCCGACCGCACCGCATGATCGTCAGCCATCATGGTGACGATGAACTCAGCGCCCTGGGTTGCGTTGGCAATGGAATGGGCGATGGTGGCGTTGAGAGTACCGAGTTCGTCTGCCTTGGAGAGCGTGCGGTTCCAGACGGTGACGTCGTGTCCGGCGCGAAGCAAATTGCGCGCCATCGGAAGGCCCATGTTGCCGAGTCCGAGAAATGCGATCTTCATGAGGTCCTCGAGTCTAAGACAGTTTCGAGTTTCAAGTGTAGAGAAGAAAGAGGTTGTTGAACTAGCTCCCACTCAAATCCGTCTGTGCGGACTTGAGTGGGACACCCAATTTGAGAATGACCGACCAGCGTTCCCTGGTTAATGCACCGCGATGTTCTGGGATTGCACATTCCAGCCGCTGACCTCGAGATGAGCCGGGGCTTTACCGAGGTCCGCGGCGCGATAGAAGACGGCAAGATAACGCGTCTCACCAGGCAGCAGCGAAACGAAGTTGTCCTCGAAGAACGCGGGGATCACATCTTCTCCGTCGCTCTTCACCAGGCGCAGGTGGACCATGAAGGCCAGCGTTTTCGTGGGATTGGTGACGGTCATTTGCAGGAACTGCAATCCCTGTTCGCACTCAGCTGATACCACAGACTTGGTGAATGGCGCGACACTGGGGCGCACCGCGAGCGGAATGGAGCAGGCCGAATCGGCGGGCTTGGACTGCACCTGCAATGCAACTGGCGCAAGGTCCTGGAGTCCCGTCATGTCGGCGTAGGCGCTCTGCGGCGTATTCACCGTGTCGTGCGTTTTGTCCCACGCCATCTCATCGGGCTTGGTGGAGAGCCAGTAAAAATTCTCGCTCGTGATTTTTCCAAAGCGATCCGTAGCAGAAAGCTTAAGAAAATACGTAGTCGACAGGTCAGGCAGGTTCGGAACCGTGAAAGCCACAGCCGGCTTATCGCGATACACATCGATCATCGTGTCGTGCGACCAGGCTTCCGATCCATTCAGATTGTAGATCTGTGCCGACACCTTGACCGCGTAGCCGTTCTCGCCCACCTCGGTCACGACAACGACGTCGTGCGTGTCATAGGCGTAGAGCACATGCATCGGCTCGTTGGCTTTCTTCGTGCCGTAGTACCCTCCGGCAGGAACAAGGTAATAGTCATAAAGGTGCCAGATCAGCGAAGGCCAGCCGTTGTTGAGCATCCACTGGATGACTCCGGTGGAGTTGTACTTGTTGCGCGCGTAGGCCTCGAACATGGCGCGCTCGCCTTCATAATCCATGGCGTAGGCTTTGCGCACGAAGTCGTTAAGGTCTTTGGACGCGCCGTAACGGTGCTCCAGCGAAGTGTTGTAGAAGGTGATGGTCTGGAAGCGCTCGCCGCCTTCGTGCAATCCCCAGACCTCGTTCTGCGGCCACAGTTTGTCGGGAGGCAAGAGCTTCCGCAAACTTGCCGGCGTTGGGATGGCAGGACCGGGACTTGTCTCAGTGTTGAAGCCCCACGCGCCTCCCATCTTGGTATCGGTAAGCCAGTAGTTGGGTGGGACGTAATCGTAGGGGCCAGTCATCTTCACGCCGGAAGGTCCGGTAATCGTGGTGGGAGTCGCCGACGCAGAGGAAAGGAAGGGATTGGGCCACAACTCTTCCTTGCCGACGCGTAGATAAATGGACTCGACCGCAGGAATGGGCGGGTTGTCACTGCCATTGAGCCACACCAGCAAGCTGGGATGATTGCGCAGCAGGCGAACCTGGTCGCGTTGCGAGTTCTCGGCGACTCTGTATTGTTCAGGGCCCCACTCGTTCCAGCGCTCCCACATGTCGCAGCAGCACCACCCCGCCATGATCAAGATGCCGTATTTGTCGGCGAGGTCATAGAAGGCTTGGCTCTCGAGTTTGCCTTCCAGGCGGATGGTGTTCAAGCCGAGATCGCGCACATAGCGGAACTCAGTTTCCATGCGCTGAGGTGAGGAGCGTAGAAGCATGTCGGGAGCCCAACCGCCGCCGCGGACCAAGATGGGCTTGCCGTTGATCTTGAACAACGTGTGCTGGTTGTTCATCTCCGAGGTGACCTGGCGAATGCCGAAGGTCACGTCGCGCGATTCGGAAAGCTTGCCTTCGACGGTGGCGCTGACCCGAGCGTGATAGAGCGCCGGAGTGCCCAGTTGCGCAGGCCACCACAGCTTGGGATTCCTAATGGTCAACTCGCGAAACTGGTCGGGCGAGAAGCTGACGGTCTTCTTTTGCGCGGCATCGAGCGCGACTTCCTGATGGGCTGTCTTGCCCTCAATTTCCCAGGCGACGTCGACCTTTACAGGGCGTGACGTAGCGTTCCGCGCCTCGACGATCGGAGTGAGTTGTGCAGTAGTGAAACTCTCATCGAGCTTGTTGGCGACGAAAGGAAAGCGCAACTGCACCGGGCCGCTGGCGGTGAGGTACACTTCGCGGAACAGGCCGGTGTTCTTATCCGGCGGCGCGGGATTCCAGTCCACCCAGGTGATGGCGAGATCATTTGCGGTCGGAGGAAAGACTTCGATGGCGAGAACATTTTCTCTACTGATTGAAAGGCCATTGGTGAGGTTCAGTTCGAAGACCCGCCAGGTCCCGGCGATGTCGTTCTTACTTGCGATCTGTTTGCCGTTCAGCCATACGTCGGCGCGATAGTTCACGCCATCGAGGTGGAGCGCAACGGTATGTCCAGCAAAACTGGCGGGTACACGGAATTGAGTTCGGTACCACCAGCCACATTTGTATGGACTTTCATCAAGCATGGCTCGGTTTGCGAACTGGCTTCCGATCGGGTAGTCCATGCCTGGGATTCTGCGGAGATTCATCCCATAGAACGGGTCTTTGATGATTCCAGCGGCGACCTGGGCGGCGACGACTGTCGTGGGCACGGCGGCAGAAAGCCATCCAATGGGGCGGTAGAGCGGCGAGGAAAGTATCTCGCCATCAAGGCTGGGATACGCGTTGTCTTTCAGGCCCGCCGGTCCGTTGAAGGAGCCCTGCAGCACACAGGCCGACTGCAATTGCCATCCCGAGCGCAGCTCGAGACGCGTAACAGGTGCGGCCGGGGGCGGAGGAGTTGCAGCGAAAACAGCGCACGATGCGAAAAACACAGCAAGCAGGAGAAAACTTCGCAGCGCTACCGAGTGCGGCCAGGACATAGAAGATCCTCGCAGAGAATGGTACATGAGATCACTTCAGAGCAGGGTGCTGGTGGAACTTTCGTGGTGCGGCACCGTTGTCTCATTGCGGAGTGGAATAGCGAGAGTATGATTTTTGGTCTAACTGTTATGCATACCAACTCCGGCCAACATCCGACCAGGGAAGAGCGCCGCAAGTCTGGGCAGGCCTATCGCGACAAAGTCAGCCGCATCAGCCAGGGTAAATTCGATCCGAAGTCGCGCAAGTTCGATCCCATGGACCTCTTGCGAAGAGCGCATGAAGGCCGTGTTGCGGAGCTGTTGCCCCTCAAGTTCGCCCGCATGTCGGCGACTCCCTTCACTTTCTATCGGGGTGCGGCGCCACTGATGGCGGCGGACCTGGCGGAGTTGCCCCGCACCGGAATCGACGTGCAGATCTGCGGCGACGCTCACGTGCAGAATCTGGGCGCCTACGGTGGCGGCGCCGACGGCCACCTGATCTTCGACATCAACGATTTCGATGAAACGATCAAGGGCCCGTGGGAATGGGACGTCAAGCGCATGGCCGCCAGCCTGGTCCTGGCCGGGCGCGAGGCGCGAAATTCGGAGCGCCAGTGCAAAGATGCCGTGCTGTACTTCAGCCGCACCTACCGCGAAACTATGCGTGAACTGTCTCAGTTGTCGGTGATCGAACTGGCACGCTACCAGGTCACGCGCCACCTGAAGGTGTCTCCCGTGCTTTCCGTGTTGCGCAAAGCAGAACACGCGACACCGCAGAGCAGCCTCCAGAAGTTGGCGGTCGAGAGGAGTGGAAAGTACGAACTCAAGGAGTTGACCGACCCTACCTACGGGGTTCCCGTGCAGTACCGCGTGCCGGAATCGACTGCCAACCAGGTGCTGGCCGCGTTGCCGGGCTATATCCAGACGCTGCTTATCGAGCGGCATCATTTCTTCCGGCAGTACCACCCCGCCGACGTGGGCTTTCGCATTGTCGGGACGGGCAGCGTGGGAACGCGGGACTACATTGTGCTGATGTTCGCAGGTGCGGTTGAGGACCCAATGTTCCTGCAACTGAAGCAGGAATTGCCGTCGGCCTACGCTGGCTACCTCCCGAAAAGCAATCCCCCAAAGCATCACGGCCAGCGCGTGGTGTTTGGTGTGCGGCGAATGCTGGTGCAGTTCGACATCTTCCTCGGATGGGCGACCATTGAGGGGCGTCCCTACCTGGTGCGACAACTGAGAGACCATAAGGCCGGGATCGAGAGCACGGACCTGGAGGGGAGAGGTGTCCTGCAGTATGCGGAAGTTTGCGGCGAGTTGTTGGCCAAGGGCCATGCGCGTTCCGGCGATCCCTGCATACTCTCGGGATACCTCGGTGCGACCGATCGATTCGACAACGCGCTCGTGAACTTCGCCGTGGACTACGCCGACCAGGACACGCGCGACTTCGAGAAATTGCTCAAGGCGATCCGGGCGGGAATTGTTGAAGTGATGAAGCCGGCTGCCAAGCAGGCGAAGCAGAAGAAGAGCAAGGGAAAACTGAAGAAAAAGGGGCCAGCGAAAGCGAAGGGCAACGCCGAGCGGAAGAAGCCGAAGAAGCGCAAGTAGGAAGCGTACCCGATATTCATCCGGGCGCACTTTAGGGTGAGTTGGTTTTGTTGCTTGCGCCGTCTTCCTTCGGCCGCCGTTTCCCCCAGTCAAAGCGTCTTCCAATGATCGCTTTTACCAGCATATGATCGGTCCCGGCCGTCACGCCAACTCCCACGCCGAAGTTGATCTCCCATTTGGGTGAGACGTTCAAGTCGAAGGCGGGCACGAACTGCTGCGACTGTTCCGTAATCGGAGACAGGTTGCTGACCGGCCCCCATCCTCCGTAGTACTCCAGTCCAAAAGCAATCTGCTTGGTGAAGTCCCACGAAATCTTGGCGTCGGGAGAAAAGTTCCATTGCTGGTCGCTGGGGAGTCCGACGATGCCGCGATCGAAGGCGGGGTTGACCGACCAATAGAGGCGGCCCTTCTGTTGGTCGATGATCGGGCGAATCTCGATGTTCCAGGTAGAGGTGGAATACTGGGCGCGCTGATAGCCGAACTCGATCGAGAGACTCGCGCCCACCGGCCAGTGCCAGCTTTCCGGGGCGCGCACGCGCGGCCGTATGTGATCGCCCACCCATTCCCAACCCTGGTCGCTGCGCGTGGAGGTGAAAATGTAGAAGCCGACTTCTGACCACGATGTCAGCCCCTGGGTGATCTCGACGGTCTCGTGCAGCGCGTGCTCGGTGGGAAGCACTCCATCGATCGTCTGCTTGCTTCCCTGGAAGGTAAAGTTGGAGTGCAATTCGAGCATGGTGGTTTTGGGCGCGACAGTTTCCGAACCATAGACCTGGATCTCGTAGTTGTCCTGCCCGAGGCAGGGCAGGGCGAAGAATAGCGTCAGAATGAAAACGCGAACCAATACCCAAACAGAATAACAACCCAGCAGCCACCCAGTTACCAGCTACCAGTCACCAGTCACCAGTCACCCGCGACCCCGCACCCACTACAATGATGCCGGGTGCCCCGTTCTACGTCCGCCGCGGCGGACGTAGGGCGGGGTCGTTTGCCAACCAAAGGAAGGACTTCCGCAAACCATGTCCAGCACCCCGCCGGGGAACACCGTTGCCGCACCCAGCCTGAAGCGCACACTCGGTTTGTGGGACCTGGTGATGTACGGGATCATCGTGATCCAGCCCACGGCGCCGATGCCGGGGTACGGGGTGTTTGCCAACGCCAGCCAGGGGCAGGTGGTCACCTGCATCCTGATCGGCATGGTCGCGATGGTGTTTACGGCCATCAGCTATGGACGCATGGCGCGCGTGTATCCCAGTGCGGGCTCGGCGTACACCTACGTCGGGCGCGAGATCCATCCTGCGCTGGGCTTCGTCACCGGCTGGAGCATGACCATGGATTACATGATCAATCCGCTGATCTGCACCATCTGGTGCGGCAAGGCCATGCTCGATTTCTTTCCCGGAGTTTCGCCACGCTGGTGGTTCATCGCCTTTGCCCTGCTGTTTACTCTGCTGAACCTGCGCGGCGTGGAGACGTCGGCGCGCATCAACCAGGTACTGTTCGCCGCCATGGGAGTGGTGATCGTAGCCTTCTTCGGCGTGACCATTCGCTACCTGACGTCCACTGGCCCGCACACGGCGGCCTTCTTCCTGCAACCGTTCTACAACCCGCAAGCGTTTACTCCGCGCGTACTGCTGCACGGAACCTCGCTGGCGGTGCTCACCTATATCGGCTTCGACGGCATTTCCACGCTGTCGGAAGAAGTGCACAACCCTAAGCGCAACATCCTGCTGGCAACGGTGCTGGTGTGCGTTATCACCGGCATTTTGGCTTCGGCCGAGGTTTATTCGGCGCAGCTGCTGCGTCCGGGATATGGCTACTCCGCGGCGGAAGCGGAGCGCGCCTTCGCTCACGTGGCGGCGATCGCGGGGGGAGCGGCCATCTCGTTCGCCATCACCATCACTCTGTTGATCGCGACCATCGGCTCCGGCATGGGAGCGCAACTGGGCGCGGCCCGCCTGCTCTACGGCATGGGACGCAGCAACGCTATTCCCAAGTCGTTCTTCGGAGCGCTCGATCCGCGCACCCGTATTCCGCGCAACAACGTGATTGCCGTGGGCGTGGTGGCGCTGGTGGGGGCGTACATTATCCGCGATTACGACCGCGCCGCCGAGCTGCTGAACTATGGCGCTCTGATCGCCTTCATGGGCGTGAACATCGCGTCGCTCACCCACTACTTCATCCGCGGCAAGAACCGATCGCTCTCGAACCTGCTGGTACCGGTGTTCGGATTCCTGATCTGCGGAGCGCTGTGGATCAACCTGTCGAAGATGGCGCTGATTGCGGGCTCCATCTGGATGCTCGCAGGCGTAGCCTATGGCGCCTTCAAGACCCGCGGCTTTCAGGCGGACCTGGTGAACTTCGACGTGCCCGCAGAGTAAGAAGTCAGCCAGAAGCCATCTCATACATCGGTTTTGAAAGGGCACGGCTTCACAGGCTGCTAAAGAAAACGCTTTGGGGTAGAGCTGGCCTTCAGAGCCTGCCCTGAGCTTGTCGAAGGGCCGGCGTCTAAGCCGTTTAATCTTGTCATCACGAGGAGGCCTTAGCCTCCGAGGGATCTGCTTTCCTTACTTTTTCTGCAGCCTCTTTAGTCGGGTGCCTCGTTCAACCCTGAGCAACGTCGCACCCGGGTGTGAATTTAGGTATCAAGATGCGGTGCTGAGTTCTACAATCGGTGGGAAATTATGCCCATAAGTGAGAGTAAAGCCAAGTCTTCCGGGGACGATTCAGGGCTCCAGCAGGCGTATGCGCTCATCGCCGAGAACAAACGCACGAAGGCCAAGTTTCTTTATCTCGGCGAATGTGGGCTAACCGGGGTTCCCGCCGAGGTTGGCGAACTGGTATGGCTGGAGTCCCTGTCGCTGGCGGACAATTATTCCATGTGGGATGGTCAGCAGTGGCAATACGTATCAACTCAGGAATCGGAACAGACTAACTCGGGTTTGACGGACCTGGCGCCGCTGGCGGGCCTGTCGGCCTTGAGGTCTCTTGCTATCTCAAACACTCAGGTCCGCGACCTAACGCCGCTGGTGGGCCTGTCGGCCCTGCAGACGTTCATTGCCTCGAGCACGCAGGTCAGCGACGTGGCTCCGCTGGCGGGTCTCACTGCCCTGCAATCGCTAAACCTCAGCCGCACGCAGGTCACCGACCTTAGGCCGCTGGCTGGGCTGTCGGCCCTGCAGTCACTTGATGTTTCTTCCACGAACGTCAGCGACCTGGTGCTGCTGGCTGGGTTGTCGGCCCTGCAGTCACTTGATGTTTCTTCCACGAACGTCAGCGACCTGGTGCCGCTGGCTGGGTTGTCGGCCCTGCAGTCACTTAATGTTCATTCCACGAAAGTCAGCGACCTGATGCCGCTGGCTGGGCTCAAGGACTTGCGAAAACTGGTCGTCTTTTTCACCAAGGTCGACGACCTAACGCCACTGGTCGGGCTCGGCAAGCTGCGAAATGTGCATCTCGGCGCCACTCTTGTCAACGACCCATCGCCCCTAGGCGGCCTGCCTGACTTGCGGGAGGTTAACATATCGAAGACGCAGGTCGCCGACCTTTCCTCATTGGTCGGCCTCATTAAACGCGGTCTTCGGGTGACGTGGAGCCTTGCGGAGGTGGGCGAGCATATCGCTGTAGAAGACTGTCCACTCACCAATCCGCCGCCGGAGATCGTAAAGCAGGGCAACGAGGCCATCCTCAACTACTTCCGCGAGCGGGAGGTCGGCGGGGTCGATCATCTGTATGAAGCCAAGATGCTCATCCTGGGCGAGGGTGGCGCGGGCAAGACCAGCCTGCTGCGACGCCTGTATCAGCGCGGCGAGCCGCTGCCGACGGAAGACGAGACGACCAAGGGAATCGCCATCTTTCGGCACGAATTCAAACTGAAGAATGGGAGGACATTTCGGCTAAACGTTTGGGACTTTGGCGGGCAACAGATTTATCACGCTACACACCAGTTCTTCCTGACGCACCGGTCGGTGTACGTTCTGGTGGATGACACGCGAAAAGATTCTAAGGCGGTTACGGACGAAGGCTTCAAGTATTGGCTGGAACTGATTGATGTGTTCAGCGGGCACAGCCCAACTCTAATCTTTCAAAACGAGAAGGGCGGCCGTAGCAAGCAGATCGACCTCACAGGTATCCGAGCGCGCTTCGACAACGTTAAGGAGGTCTATGCGGGCGACCTGGACAAGATTAGTGCGGCGGACACGTTGCGCGACGCGATCGAGCTGTTTGCCAGCCAGCTCAGCCACATTGGCGAGGAGGTTCCCGCACGCTGGATCAAGGTTCGAGAGGAGATTGAAGGGCTTGCGGCAGAGAAGCCTTACGTTCCGCTGGAGGAGTATTTCGACATCTACCGCAAGCATATCGAGTTTGACGAAACAAGAGCACTGCTGCTTAGCCGCTACCTGCACGACCTGGGGGTGTTCCTGCACTTTCAGGACGACCCGCTGCTGGCGCGGACCGTCATCCTCCAAAACGAGTGGGCGACGCAAGCAGTGTTTCGCATGCTCGACGACGAAACCGTGAAGAAGAAGCTGGGCCGCTTCAACCATGAGGATTGCGCGCGGCTGTGGCGGGGGCCGGCTTACGACCGGATGCACCTGGAGTTGCTGGCGCTGATGCAGAACTTCGAGCTGTGCTATGAGTTGCGCGACAGCCAGCCAAAAACGTGGCTGGCCCCGCAGTTGTTGCCGCCTGCAAAGCCTAAGGAATTGGCTGACTGGGGCAAGCCCGACGACCTAGTGTTGCGATATCGCTACGAGTTCCTACCGAAGGGCATGATTAGCCGACTGACCGTCAGGCTGCACCGATTTGTCCGCAATCCGCAGATGGCATGGATAAGCGGCGTGGTGCTTGAACGCGAAGGCAGCTCGGTGCTGGCCGAAATCCTGGCGAGCGGCGAGATTGAGTTGCGGGCAAGGGGGCCGGAACGAAAAGCACTTCTCAGCGTTGTGGCCTCCGAATTAGATGCGTTGAATGACTCGTTCCAGGGTCTGCGCGATAAGGTGGACAAGCGGATTCCCTGCAATTGTAGTAAATGCCGCACGAGTCCTGAGCCTGAATTTTTCGGACAGAAGAGGCTGGAACAGCGCAAGAAGGACGGAAAATTGAAGGTGGAGTGCCCACGAAGCTACGAAGATGTGGACGTACTGGAGCTGTTGGATGGCATCAAGATGGATAAGCTCCCGGTGTGGGAGAAGGAGGAGCCGCCGTCGCGGTCGTTGCGCAACGTGCGGATTTTCCTGGCATCGTCGTCAGAGCTGCGGGAGGAGCGGGACGAATTCGACCTGTACTTCCGGCAGGAGAATGATTCGCTGATAAGGGATGGGGTCTATCTGACGATTGTGCGGTGGGAGAACTTTTTGGACGCCATGTCGGAGACGCGGTTGCAGGACGAATACAACCAGGCGATCCGCGAGTGCGATGTTTTCGTCAGCCTGTTTTTTACTAAGACGGGGAAGTTCACGGAAGAAGAGTTTGATGCGGCGCATAAGCAGTTTAAGAGCAGCGGGAGGCCGCTGATCTATACGTACTTTAAGAATGCGGACATCAAGATCGGCAGCGTGCGGAAGGATGATCTCAAGTCGCGGTGGGCGTTTCAGGAGAAGGTGGAGAAGTTGGGGCACTTCTATTCTGAGTATGACAACATCGCGGACCTAAAGCTGAAGTTTCGCGGGCAGATTGAGAAGATCTTGGAGAAGCTGAAGGTGTAGGGCCGCGTGCCCCAGAGCCTGTCCTGAGCCCGCCGCGGCGGGCGGGGAAGCCGATTGAAGTGAAACCGAGTCCCGGCAGGGACGGCAGATCTTCGCGAGGGCTTCAGCCCGAGCTTTGCCCAGCGACCTCGGTCGCTTCTAGCGGGGCGTGTTGCCGAGGTCGTCTGAATGTCCCGCCTTCAGCCGAGGCCACTGTGGAATGGGACGCCCGTCGACGCGGAAATTTTGCTTACCGCTAAACCGTTGTGGCCAGCCCGTCGGCGAGTCCTCCCACGTTTCCTGCCGCCCGTACACAGTCAAGTCGAGCAACCGGTAGCTGTTATCCATCACCTCGACGCCGCGACTTGTCGTCCAGTAAGTCTCGAACACATTGGACCCTTGTCGCAGATAGCAAACGATGTGCATCCTGCCCACCCGGCGTCCCGCAAGGAGGGTGTCGAGCGAGTCCTGCGCCGAATACCAGGGCATCTCCCAGCCCATGAAGTCGCGGTACCGGACGCTCTCTTCGTACGGGCCTTGGCAAAATACGGCGTAGGTGACGTCTCGAGAATGAATATAGGACAACTCCCGGACCTGCGATGTAACCCAGGTGCATCCCTCGCACTGCTCCGGCGCAGGGTGGCCGGTATTCCACATGAAGTAGTACGCAAGCAGCATCCGGCGACCCTCAAACGTATCCAAGAGTGTCACCGCCCCACGTTCGCCAATAAGCGGTGTGGCGCTGTCCACCTCGACCATCGGGAGCCGTCGGCGCGCGGCAGCAATCGCGTCCCCCTCGTGCGTATACGCCTTCTCGCGATCCCGCAATGCCTCCAGCTCGGCGTGAAACGTGCTCCGATCGACTACCTTCGGGGCCCCAGGTTCATCTCTCACGAAGTCTGTCATCGTTGTCTCCACTAGCGACCGCGGCGCTGGTTTGGTTGCTAAGCCGCTTCGAGCACCGACAAGATATTCCCCGCTGGATCCTTGAACCATGCGATTGTCGGTCCATTTCCACGAGAAATCCCGCGCGCATCCGTCTTCAGGTTGGGTTCGTCGTAGACTTCAAAACGCACGCCGCGCTGGCTCAATTCATCCACGGTTTTTTCTACGCTGTCTACGGGAAAATTCAGGACCGTGAAAGTGGCAGGCTGGTGGTTGGGTTTAGGGTACAACAGGGCTTTGGTACCACCGGAAAGCGGCACAACCAGGGTGCCTTCCGGACCGCTGGAAACTTCGAGCCCCAGCGTCTTGCCATAAAATTCCCTGGCCTTCTCAATATCGTTCACCGAAAAACTGCTGAATGCCTTGCTAGTGTTGAGCATGGATGCACTCCCTGGAGTTTCAGTCTTCTGACTTCGATGCGGAACCGGCTTTCGCGGTTCTCGAATGTGGAATCTCTTGTAAACCATGTCTCGGGACTGGACACGAAGCTTGAGCGGGGATTCTCCCGGGTGCCGCATTCATGCGAAGTTTGAGTGGGGGTTTTGGTGGCTGGTACGTCAGCAAAGTCATACTCGTTTTAATGGCTATCTGTGTTCATCGGTGGTTGCTCTTATCTTTTGCCTTTTTCCGATCCGCGTCCTCCGCGAAATCCCCGATTGAGATCGACGGGCGATCGTGCGAACCTATCGCCAAACCGGGGCGATGAGGGTGGGCAGCCGGCGAAACGGCTACGTGACTTTCGTTTTTGGTGGTTCACGACTTCGCGACCGCTCACTTGAAGTAAGCGGTTTCGTGCGGCCTGAAGTCTTGCGACCCGCCAGATAAATTCAAAAGTCTGGCGGGTCTTTTTAGGCCTGGGGTTGTCCAGGAAACGGCGACCTATTCAAAAAGC
>DATBZX010000194.1:0-3232 GCA_036512955.1 Terriglobales bacterium | reverse complement strand
ATGACTGCGGTTGAACGACTAGCGGATTTCGCCGTGAGTGCCTCTTATGAGGAGCTTTCGGAAACGGCGCGCCAACAACTGAAGATCCGAATTCTGGACGCTCTGGGTTGCGCCATCGGGGCTGTCGAAGGCGAGCCAACTCAGATCATTCGCAAGAACATTGCCGAATTCGATACCAACGGAAAATGCACCCTGCTGGCCGGAGGACGCGCAAGTCCCGACCATGCCGCCTTTTACAATGGGGCCGCTGTTCGTTACCTGGATTTCAACGACAGTTATCTGGCGAAAGGCGAAACCTGCCATCCCAGCGACAATCTGGCGCCAATTGTGGCGGCTGCGGAGTATTCGGGCGCCAGCGGTCGCGAGTTGATGACGGCCCTCGCGGTTGCCTACCAGGTGCAGTGCCGATTGAGCGATGTCGCCGCCGTCCGCGCTGCAGGGTTCGATCACACTGTACAGGGAGCCTATGCTGTTGCTGCTGGAGTCGCGCGGGTGTTGGGTCTCGACGCCTGCAGTGCTGCCAACGCGATCGCCATCAGTGGTACCGCCTTAAACGCACTCCGGGTCACCCGGACAGGCAAGCTTTCGCACTGGAAGGGCCTCGCCTATCCCCACATGGCTGCTTGCTCCACTGCCATCGTCTTCCTGGCCCGTCTGGGCATCACTGGTCCGCTGGAAGCGATTGAGGGGGAAAAGGGGCTAATGGATGCAATTACAGGCCTGTTTGAGATCGATTGGTCCCGCGAAGACCTGGAGCGCGTTAAGCGCACTATCTTGAAGAAGCACAACGCCGAGATTCATTCGCAGACGGCTATCGAAGGCGTGCTTACACTGAAACAGCGTCACCAATTCAAGGTAGACGATATCGAACAGGTCAATCTCGAGATCTTCGATGTTGCCTACAACATCATAGGTGGGGGAGACGAAGGCGATAAGACGTCTGGCGTAAGCACCAAAGAGCAGGCCGACCACAGTCTGCCATACATCCTCGCAGTAGCCATTCTGGATGGCCAGGTCACGCCGGAGCAATACCGGCTTGAGCGAATCCGTCGTTCTGACGTACAGGACCTGCTGCGGCGTGTCACGGTAAGCGCGAATGCCGCCTATTCGGAACGGTTTCCGAATGAGATGCCCTGTCGCATAGAGGTTCGACTTCGCGATGGCAGGACGCTCAGCAAGGAGATGCGGGATTACCCGGGCTTCTTCACGCAGCCGATGACATGGGATATGGCCTTTGAAAAGTTCGAGCGTTTGGCGGAGCCATATACGACCGCTTCGGAGCGCCGGGCCATTGCAGATGCGGTTGCTGACTTAGAGAATACGACAGTCTCCGACCTGATGCTGTTGTTAGCGGGAGTGCGTGGGCCGCATGGATGTGGAGGAGTCGAGCATGTCTGATCGAGCGTTTCCTTTCTTAAGCGGCAACCAGCGCCAGTCGAAGCCACGGTCCCGCGGCCTTACCGAGATCCGTGGCCCCTATTACACCCCGATGGGCAAGCGCTACCTGCAGGACGTCCTCGAAACCATGGGTGAGTATGTCGATTCCCTCAAGTTCGCGGGAGGCTCGTTCACACTCATGCCTCGGCCGGCGCTGGTCGAACTGCTGAATCTCTGCCACGAGCATAACGTGCTCGTCTCGACAGGTGGGTTCCTGGAGTACGTTCTCACACAGGGAGCGGAGGCGGTGGACCATTACGTCCGGGAATGCCGGGAGGTGGGCTTCGATATCATCGAGATTTCGTGCGGATTCATCACGATTCCCACCGACGACTGGTTGCGGCTCATCGAGAAAGTGCAGAAGGCCGGTTTGAAAGCGAAACCCGAGGTCGGCATTCAGTTCGGCGCCGGAGGAGCCACAAAGGCCGAAGAACTGGAAGCGGAAGGGACGCGGGACCCACAGTGGTGCATCAAACAGGCGCAGCGCTTTCTCGACGCCGGCGCCTACCTCATCATGATTGAATCCGAAGGGATTACGGAAAGCGTCCGGACCTGGCGCACGGATGTTCCTGCGCGGATCGCGGATGCCCTGGGACTCGAGAAGGTGATGTTTGAAGCGGCCGACCCCGCAGTTTTCTCCTGGTACATCCGGAACTATGGACCCGAGGTCAATTTGTTTGTAGACCACAGCCAAGTTGTGCAACTCGAATGCCTGCGCTCGGGCATCTGGGGGACAGCGGCCACGTGGGGCCGGGTACTGACCTATAAAGGTGAGGCGAAGAAATCCGAATGACAAATACCCAACACATGCATCCCAGACTCGATTATGCGAAAGCAGCGCCCGGTGCGAGAGAAGCGATGTATGCCGTAGAACGATATGTTCGGGAGTGCGGATTCGAACGCCGGCTGCTGGAACTTGTCAAGCTTCGCGCTTCGCAGATCAATGGGTGCGCGTACTGCGTTGACATGCATACGAAAGACGCTCGAGCGCATGGAGAGACGGAGCAGAGGCTGTACGCCGTTGTGGTTTGGAGAGAGGCCCCTTTCTTCACCGAACGCGAACGCGCTGCGTTGGCGTGGACCGAGGCCGTCACATTGGTGAGCCAGGAGCAAGTTCCGGACAACGTATTCGAAATAGCACGCAAAGAGTTCAGCGATAAAGAACTCGTCGATTTGACGATGGCCGTAATTGCCATCAACGGATGGAACCGCCTGGCCATCAGTTTTCGTGAGGTGGCAGGGACCTATCAGCCCGCGCCGCCGCAGGGAGGCGCCAAGGAGGCGTGAAATGCTCGCTTTGAAGCGCGTTTATGACAAGACGGCGCCGGAAGACGGCGTTCGGTTCCTGGTGGAACGGCTCTGGCCGCGGGGGATTAAGAAGACCGATCTCCGCCTTGATGACTGGCTCAAGGATGTGGCGCCCAGCGCCGCACTTCGCCGGTGGTTCTCACACGACCCCCAAAAGTGGACCGAGTTCCAAAAACGCTATTCTGCAGAGTTGGACAGCCATCCGGAGGCATGCGAGCAGATCCGCAGCGCCGCACGCCATGGCTTGGTCACCCTGGTCTACAGTTCGCACGACACAGAACATAACAACGCTGTTGCGTTGAAGGAATACCTGAGTGCCCGTACGGGCAAGAAAAGGAAGCTCAACCATGTCTGAAACCGAACCGTCTCGTGGCGCGGCACGCGCGCCTGAACCGACAGAGGGACCCTCTCTCACGTTTGACCTCGCCGAGCAGATCGCATCCCTTCGTCAGGAACCCTACTGGCAAAGCGGACGAAATTCTAAAAC
>DATBZX010000193.1:0-6773 GCA_036512955.1 Terriglobales bacterium | reverse complement strand
ATCGCGCTCGCCCGAATAGTCCGGTGCGCATCTGCGGATTCGCGGGGAGATCGATCTTCACCGTGAATGTCCTACTTCCCGGATCAACCGCGGGCACGATCTGCGTGACTTTGCCCTCGATTGACTGCTCGCCTAGCGCATCAATCACCACCGGGACCGATTCGCCCAGTCGCACCGCGCCGATCTTGCTCTCGTCCACCGTGGCTTCCAGGCGGAAGCGGCTCGGGTCTTCCACCGTTAACAGCGGCACGCCCGGACTCGCCATTGCGCCCGGCTCCGCCAGTCTTGCGATCACCAGCCCGTCGAACGGAGCGCGGACTTTCGTGAAGCTCATCGCCGTGCCCGCCTGCGAGACTCCTGCCTCAGCTTGCTCGCGATTTGCATGCGCGGCGTCGCGACGCGCCTTTGCCGCCGCCAGCCTCGTCTTCACTTCATCGAATTCCTGCGGGCTGACCGACTTCTTGTCGTACAGCATCTGGTAACGCTGCATCGTGGATTCGGCCAAGGCGTAATCGGCATCGGCCGCCGCAATCGATTCCTGCGACGCGTGCAATCCGGCATTCGCGCCCGCAAATGCCGCTTGCTGCTGAGCTTCATCGATCGCCACCAGCACTTCGCCACGCTTCACCCGGTCGCCTTCGTGCACATTGACCCGCGTAATGGTCCCCATAACCTGACTCGAAAGTTGCGCGGACAACGCCGCCCGTACCGTTCCAGTGGCTTCGACAACGTCAGGGACGGATGTCTTCTGCACCTGCATCACCGCGACACCGTGGATCTTCTCCGCCGGTGCCTGTACGGGCTGCTTGGTCTCGCTGCAACCCACCAGCCCCGCAACCGCCAACACCGCCACCACAAATGCGACTGAGAAATCAGCCCTCTGGGAACGACAGATGTCGTTGCTGCAAATTGAATTTCTTCCTATCATTGCGTCACCGCCGGAGAGTCGGTTGTTAACGTGCCGGTCGCCAGTTCCACTCCCGCGTAGCTGGCGTTCATGCGGTACACGGCCTGCCAATAGTCGGCCTTGGCGCGATGCGCCGCCTCTTCCACCCGCAACATGTCGGTCACCGTACTGAGCCCGCTTTCATATCGGTTCTGGTTGATGCGCAGACTCTCGTCGGCCTGTGCGATTGCACTGCGCGCCACTTTGACTTGCTGTTGCGCCGCGTCGAACTGGTAATACGCCTGGCGGACCTCCAACCGCACCGCATCCTGGAATCCGGCATGACCCGCGGCAGCCCGCTCTTGCAGTGCCTTCTCACGCGCCAACTGCGCCCGTTTCGCACCACCCGAGAACAAGTCGAACTGCAACTCGGCTCCCGCCACCCAGTTGTTCGCGCCCGTCCATCCCACACTGTGGGAGTCCTCTTCCCACGACCCGAACCCATTCAGCCTCGGACCGAATGCCGCCTTCGCCATTGATACGCTCTTCGCCTGCGCACTGCGCTCCGCCTCCGATCGTTTCAGGTCCGGCCGCTTCTCCAGCGCCATCTTCTCCAACTGGTTGACGTCGACTGTCGGAAATGGCCGCTCTTCCAGGGCTTCCTTCGGCTGATAGGCCGCGTCAGACCCGGCACCCATTGCCAGCGCAAGCCGCGTCTGCGCTAGTGCCAGCTGGTTGCGCCGATCGATCAGTTCCTGCTGTCGCGCCGAGTATTGCACCTGCGCACTCAGCAGGTCCGAATCCACTGCCATGCCGCTTTCCACTCGCGCCCGGCTTTGCTGCGCGATGGCCTCCACCGTTTTCACTGCGTCCTCGGCCACTTGCACCTGCTTCTGCGCCAGCAGCACGCCGTAAAACGCCTGCACAGTTTGGAAAACGAGTTCCTGATCGGTGCGGTTGAGTTGCTGCTCCGCGGCAACGTTCATGAATTTCGCGCGGTCCAGCGCCTTCCAGCTTTGGGTACTGTCAAACAGGTTCCATTGTCCAGAAAAACGGCTGGCGTAATTGCCGAACGGCGTTGGCCGGTTCAGTGAGTTCAGTTCCAAATCCTGCGCACTAAACACCTGCTGCCGCAACTTGGCACCAAACACGAATACCGGATCGTTGCCCCGCGTATAGTTCTCCGCAAACATGATGCGTGGCAGCATTGGAGCGCGCGCCTCGCGCACTCCCGCCGACGTTGCCTTGGTGTCGGCCAGCGCCGCCTTGTGCATGGGATTGTTGGCCAGCGTCATCTTCGCCGCGTCCGCCAGCGTCAGCGGAGTCGCGTCTTGCGCCGCCGCTCCGACCGCCAGCGAAATCATCAGGACAACCATCGTCGCCACAACAACTGCCGCCTTGACGTTCGTCTTTCTTGCGGTGGAAGCGCAGGCCTTTAGGCCTGCGAATCGCCCCGGCCAGGGATGGGGCTTTAGCCCCGGCTCACTCCTGCAACTTTTGCTGAGAACCGTCTCGCTCATGTCCGGATCGTGGTCCTCAGGCCCCGACCAACGCCGGGCTTTCGACCGGAACAATCTCGTAGGTGGATTCGATCTCCGCACTCAGCTTCACCATCGCGCCCACTGAGCAGTACTTCTCCTCCGAGAGCCGTATCGCATCGGCCACCGCCTGCGGCGACACATCGATCCCGGTCACGATGTGGTGAATGCGTACCTTGGTGAAAACCTGCGGTGGGTCGGAAGTCTGATCGGCTTCCACCTTTACTTCGTATCCCGTCACTTGCTGGCGTTTCTTGCGCAGAATGCCGATGACGTCGAATGCTGTGCATCCTGCCAGTGCCACCGCGACGAGCTCGATCGGCTTCGCCCCGGTGTTGCCGGCTGCGTCGTCAATCAGCAGGTGGTGGCCTGTCCCGCTGGTTGCGACGAACTGTTTGCTGCTTCCGCTTGCCTGCGTAAGTTTTACGTTTGCAGAAATCATGCCTGTGAGTCTCCGTTTTATCCGGGCCAGTGTCAGTGCGAATGGTCACATCTTCCGGCCACGCTGAAAGAACGCAGCTGAACAGGGGGTGTTACAAGATTTGAAGGTTTATTTTTCCGGGATTCCGGAATTGGGAAGAGGGATTGTTTACAGCAGGTTAGCTACTGAGCCAACGTTACTCTGCCACCCGGCTTCTTCTGCCTGGCAAGCTCAGCCACTGCCGCCTGATACTGGCTAACCAGTTGACGGCGAAGTCCTTGTGATCGCGTGGAATCGCATGCGGGGGAGTAGGCTCGGCATTGTTGCACCACGTTCTTCAGGCTGCGCAAAAACACCTGGCAAGGCTGGCAATCGCCTATGTGACGATCCATTTGCTCGCACACCGCGTCATCTACCAGGCCATCCATGTAATCCGACAGTGCGGCAAACAGTTTGCGGCACCGCGGCGGTCTCGCCGGTTCAACGCCAGCGTGGATCGTCAAGCCTCTCGCGGCTTGCGATTTGTCCGACAGAAACTTGCGCACCATGAGCCGTGCCCGGTGCAACCGGACCCGTACCGTGCCTTCGCGCAAGCCGGTAATCTGCGCGACTTCACTGGTATCCAGCTCCTCCATGTCGTGCAGCGCCAAGACCGTGCGGTATTTCTCCGGCAAGCTCGACACCGCTTCTTCCAACTGATCGCCTATCTCGCGATTGATCAGCGAGGCTTCCGGATCCAGTTCCTCACTCTTCACCAATTCCATGAGCTCATATCCATCGGGCATCAACTCTTCGAGCGACACATTGTGTTCGGGCGCCGCCTTGGCGCCGCGATGATTGCTGATACAACGGTTGCGCGCTACTTTGTACAGCCACACCGTCAACGCCTGCGGATTGTCGAACTTTGCCAGCCGCGGCACCGACTTTATCAGCACATACTGCATGGTGTCTTCGGCATCCTCGGGATGCCCGCATACCTTCATGCTAAATGAGTAGATTGTGTCCTGCAGGATGGCGATTGCGTTTTCAATGGCCGCGGGATCGCTGCCTTGCATGACTTGCAGTGCCTGCTCTACGTCGCCGCGCATACGTCAAGCATAACGGACGGCCCGCACTGCGCCAAGCGTCCTCTCCCGTAACCGGCGTTGTGCGAACACGAAGTGATCGGTCTCACCCGAAATCCCCGTCCGAGATTGCTCTGCTCGGACGGGGCACTGAGATCGGCAGCTTGTCAGGCGGCCTTGTGGATCTGACTTTGGTTGCGAACTTCCGTCTCGGCGTTGACCCAGTCTTCCTCGTCGTGTCCGTCAACGCGGCCTCGTGCTTCGTACAACTCGTACGCACGCAGTTTGATTCGTTCCTGCAGGTTGTCGGATGCGCTATCTATCGATCCCTGCTGTTTTGGTTGAGACGATGAGTCGATTGCTAAGGCTCTGGACATATTCCCTCCTGGATGTCGTAGTTTTGTGGTTGTGGTTAGGCTAGTTTTCTGGTTGCTACGATGAAATCACTTCACGAAACGCTTCCGTCAAGTTGTGCTGGCGAGTGGGGAACCTGCGAACCTGGTCGCGACCAAATGGCCGAGGCTGTCCCGCAGGTGCGCCACTCATGGTTGCGAATGAAGTTTGTGGAAGGACCCTGACGAAGAAACGTCCGGGCTACCGAGCGGGAGGAGGCCGTAAATGAAACTCCGGATCAAATACCTTGAACGGAGCTGATTCGGAAACCGCAACCGCGAGCAGGTCTGTTTGCGCCTCTGGTGGGTTGCCTTCCAAAGTGCGACCCAGACGCCAGATCAGGAGCCGCGAGGCTTTGGGCAGCTTCCGCAGCGTCTCGTCACCGTCGAGGTAGGCATGAGTTGTCGCTAGTTTTAGCGTGTGCCTCTGAATTTCGTAGCGGGCGAGTTTAGCATTGGCGCAGAAGATCACCAGCAGCGCACATAAGATCCATGCGCTGCCATGCCGTATCGTTGCACCTCCGGTGAAGCAGTTCCCTCGGTTCCGGACGTCATGCGACATCGGGCACTACCTCTCTCTTATGTTAGACCCCGCAAGCTGGCAAACGTTTCGGTGATTTTTTCTTATCTGTTGGCAGTGGTATCACGTTCGATGGATAACTTGCCTTCGCTTACGGCGCCGCGATCTGAAACCGTAACACTGCCTCAGCGATCCGGTACTGGTACTTTGCCGCCGCAAACTGGATCTGCGCCTCCGTCTGCTGCAGTTGTGCCTGGCTCAATTCCACGATCGAGCCCAGCCCCAGGGTGTAGCGCGTTTGCGACAGGTCCGCCGCCAGGTTGGTCTGCTCGACAAACTGCTGCGTCACCGAGATTCGGCTGTACGCGGCATTTGCGTTGAGCCAACTGGTGCGCACATCATTCGCGATGCGGTCCTTCAGGTCCCGCAACTGCTCCTGGCTGGCCTGTGCCCGCAACGCCGCTTCGCGCGAGCGCGCCGGATACAGGAACCCGTTGAAGATCGGGATGTTCACGTTGACGCCGACCGCTCCGTACCAGCTTTCCAATTGCGGAGCACCTGTGGGCACGCTACCCACCGTGCCCAGCACGCGAACATCGGGCAGCAGCAGGTCGCGTTCCGCCTTCTGGAAGCGCTGCGCAGCCTGGTACTCGTAGTCCTGCGCCGCAATCTCCGGCCGATTACTGAATGCCTGGTCGACCAGCTGCGCAACCGCATCCGGGGGAGGGATCAGTTGCGCCTCCGGCTCGACCAAGTCAAATTGCTGCTGCGAGGACGAACCCAGGATCTCAGACAACATTGACAGGGCGGCCTGGTAGTTATTCTGCGCATCCAGCAGCAACAGTTTTGCCTGCGAAGCATTGGCATTGGCAAAGCTCACATCAAGTTGCGATTTGAGCTTGTTGTTGAACAGAGTCGTGATCTGGTCACTGACCAACTGCCGTGCGCTGACCGTCTCCTCCGCGACTTTCAATTCCGCGTTCGCCTGCAGCGCATTGTAGAACGCCTGGTCTGCCGCCAGCCTGATCTGCGCAGCCGTGGCCTGTGCGTTCAAGTTCGAAGCCTTGGCGCGAAGCGCTGCGGTCGCCACCAGGTTGGTGGTCCGGCCAAAATCGGTAATGAGTTGCGCCAGCGTCACTCCTGCTGCCACGCGCTCGTAGATGATGGGGTTGTTGAGGGCGCCCGCTGCGATCCGGCTTCCGGGTTGCGGCTCGACCGCCGTCACGTTGCCATAGAAATTGGGATAGTAATTTGACTTCGCCTCACGTGTGATCTGCTGTGAGGCCATTGCCAACAACCGATAGACCGAGACTTGCGGATTGTTGCGCAGAGCCAGGGCTTCCGCGTCCTGAATACTGAGTCGCAACGGAGCCGACGAAGGTGTAGTTTGTGCCGGCACTTGGGCTGGTGGAGGCGGCGCTGGACTCGCGGTCGGACCCTGCGCTGCCATGCCGGTCGAGAGAATTGTAAAAATCAACACAGCGGAGAATGTCTTGCTTCTCACGCCTGCACCTCCGTAGTGGGTTGCTCTTCTTTGCGGTGGATCAGCAGGTACGCGGCTGGCACCAGGAACACGGTGACCACGACTGACACTGTCAAGCCGCCAATGATCGAACGGGCCAGCGGCGCATACTGTTCGCTGCCCGCCTCAAGTGCCAGCGCCATGGGAATCATTCCCAGGATGGTCGCCAGCGAAGTCATGAGCACCGGACGCAGACGCACTCGGCACGCCAGTGCCACGGCCTCACGAATTGCCATCCCGTGTCGTCGGTAGGTGCGAGCCACATCCACGATCAGAATGCTGTTCGAGACTACGATGCCGGTCATCATGATCACACCCATCAGCGACATCACATTAAGCGTCGTACCTGTGATCAGCAGAAAGACAAGCACACCGGTAATGCCCGGTGGAATTGCCAGCAAAATAATCAGAGGATCGATGAAAGAGGCGA
>DATBZX010000192.1:0-24943 GCA_036512955.1 Terriglobales bacterium | reverse complement strand
GGACAAACAGAAGGCGCCCCAATCCTTGCAGGACGTGGTTGACGCTGGGTACCTGAAGCAGCTTCCCAAGGACCCGTTCACCAATTCCCGCGACAGTTGGGTACCGATGACGGATGACAGCATCATGTCGCCGGACCAGTCGCAGCCCGGCATTATTGACGTCCACAGCGGCAGCGACCAGAATTCAAGCGAAGGCACGGCCTACAGCAGTTGGTGACGGGGGCGCTGATTGTGCCGTGATTTTCATCGGGTACAACTGCACAAAATTACTTGCACGTTATCGTGCAACTCGGATGGGCTTGCACAATGTGGTGCAAGAGCGGAAGCCTCCTCGTTCTAATGCTGGTCTTCGACGGCACCTTCTTCCCGAAGTGAAGCGAATCGGGCAGATTCATCGCGGCTTCTTCTGTGTTTCGGCCTCGGCCAGCCAGCCGCGGCGTAGCTTCTCCTCAGGAACATTCGACAGGTAGGGTTTGATATCAAGTATGGGCGTGCCGTCGAGCATATCGACGCCACGGACACGCAGCCGTGGGCCGTCGCGACCCAGCAGTTCGACAATCGTAAGTGCAATCGGATTGGGACGCCGGGGAGAGCGGGTAGCAAACACTCCGTGAGGCAGACCGTCGGTCGGAGTTTTACTGTACAACTCAAATCCCTCCGCGCGGTCGAAGCACCAGAGCACGACGAGGTGGGAAAAACCATCGATGTCGGTCAGCCCGGCTTCGAACTCCGGCAGAATCTCCAACTCGCCCTCGGCCTCATGCTTGGCGCCGAGGCCCTTGGGAACCTGGCTGGTGTCGGTGTAGGAAGTGCGGACAAACCCAATCGGTTGGGGCGTAAACACGGCTGACGATCCTCTCGCGACATCTTACGCCAGCTCAAGCGCAGCGGGCCGCTTCACATTACGGGCGGAACGGTGATTCCCATCGCGCCCAACAACGCGATCAATTCCCGGCGTACCACGGCTGCCGTGGCCAACAGGAAATTCTTACGCGCTTCGTCGGCCTCGTTGAGGATGTGGTGGCGGTGGTAGAAGTTATTGAACTGCTGCGCTAACTGAAACGCGTGCTTGGAGGCGTAGGCCGGCTCCGTGGTGGCAATGCATTGCTCGATCACCGAAGAGGTCTTCCCTGCCAGCAGCCAGAGTTCCCATATCTCGGTACCGCTGTCTTCGGCAAAGAAACGGGCGTAGTCCACATCAGCCGAGAGCGCTTGCTCGGGCTCGACGCCAGCTTTGCGAAATATGTTGCTGGCCCGCACTACGGCATACTGTGCGTATGGGCCGGTTTCACCCTCGAAGGCCAACGCCTCCTTGAAATCGAAGGCAATGACCGACTGCTTGGTGAACTTCAACATGAAGTAGCGCAGCGCTCCGATCGCAATCTGTTTGGAGATCTGCATGCGCTCTGCGTCATCGAGCTCGGGGTGTCGGCTATCGACTTCTTTCTTGGCGGCGGCAATCAGGGCATCGAGCAGGTCATCAGCCTTTACCCCAAATCCCTTTCGACCAGAGACCTCGATGTACGACTTGGCCTGGTCCTCCGCGCTCACCTCATAGCCCATATCCATCGCGCAGCGCGGCGTGAGTGCAACCATTTCATAGGAAAAATGAGTGTAGTGCGCGGCCTTGTCGGGATAACCCAGCAGTCGGATGGCCTCGACCACTGTGTTCTGTGGGTCGCTCTGGCGCGAATCGATAACGTTGTAAATCGCCGCAACGCTGCCGAAATGGGGATGCTCCGCCTCGCCGTGTTCGGCCGAAATCCAGCATTCGTGACCGTTCGGATAGCGAAAGAACTTGCGGTATCCAAAGTCGCGGCCTAACAGACCGAACTTCCATAGGTGGTAAGCGATGTCCTTGCCAACGTAGCCCACAGTTCCGTTCGACCGAACGATGACTTTCGCGTCTTCGTCCGGGCCGGCCTTGGTTTCGTTCTCTTCGGATTGAGGCTCGCCGTCGCGAGAGGCATTCGCCTTCGAGGATCCGACGGGCCGTGTCATCACCCAGCAGCCTTTGTTCTTGCCTTCGGTCTCGAAGTACAGCACTCCCTTGTCCTTGAGCTGCTGGAAGGCGAGGTCCCAGAAATGCAAATGCAGAATCTCGCTCTCGCGCGGGAGAAAATCGTACTCGATATCGAGCCGGTCCATAGTCTCCAGATGGCGTCTTAGTACAGCCGTGGAAACCAGCTCAGCAATCGCCGCCATCTCATTATTTCCCTGCTCGATGGCATGTAGAGCTTCAAGTCGTACTTTAAGATTTTCTTTGTCTGCCTCATACCACTGCGACACGCGCGCGTACAGATCCCAGCAGTAGTAATCAAATCGCGGAGTGGAGGCGATCAGCGCCTCAATCTCGACCTTCGACAGCTTCGCCAAGTGAACGAAGCCAACCACCACGTCAGCCACTTGGACGCCGGTGTTGTCGATGTAGTTCTGGATATCGACCGTGTGCCCGGCGGCCCGGAGCAGACGGACGAACGTATCGCCAAGGATGGCATTACGCAGGTGGCCAATATGCGCCGCCTTGTTGGGATTAATGCTGGTATGTTCAACCAGAATCTTCCCAGCGACATTGGCCGCGCCTTCGGCGGTGTGGTCCGTGACGGCGATGGCGCTCTCCCCGGCCAGCGCGCGGGCGGCTTGATCGCGGGTGAGGCGAGCGTTGATGTATCCCGCGCCGGCGACCTCGAACTTTTCAAATCCCTCCGGGAGCGGCATCTCCGCCACAATCTCGTCGGCGATTTTGCGCGGAGCCTTCCGAAGCTGCTTGGCGAGTTCAAACGGAAACGGCATTGCGAACTCGCCCATTTCGATCTTGGGCGGCTGGTCGATGATGATGTTCGGAAGGTCGATCTGGTACTTCTGGCGGAGGAATTCTCGTACGTGGGTGGCCAGTTGTTTCTGTCGCTGTAGATACACGATTGCTCCCGGTCTCTCTCGCTGCTCTGGGGCTACTGGCTGCGGGCTTGGCGTGACGGGACGTTGACTCGCAAATAGCTGAGGAAAAAGGTGATTATAACAAACGCCTGCAGTGATGCAGGTTTGACGGTGATCGCACCGTTACCTATGATGAAAGTTCCCACCACGCACCGGTCAGAGCGTTGGGGCAGCATACCAGCGGGCGATTTTCATGAGAATTGCATACCTCGACGGATTTTCCGGCATCAGCGGCGACATGTTCCTCGGTGCGCTGGTGGACGCCGGAGTTCCGTTTGACTTGTTCCAGGAAACGGTCGCAGCGCTGGATTTGGGAATCACCCTGGAGGCATCGCGGGTTGACCGCAATGGGATTTCTGCCACCAAAGTTGATGTCATCGTGAACGGCCAGAAAGACCTGCCGCGCGAGGAATTCTGGGCACAGAGCGAAGACCATGCCTCCGGGCACACCCACAGCCGTGGAAGCAATCACGTTCACGACCACGGTCAGGAACATGAGGACGCCGATGGGCATGCCCATGGTCGAAACCTGGACGAGATTCTGAAGATTATCGAAGCCGCTCCCATCAGCCGCTGGGCCAAGCAGACGGCGAGCGAGATCTTCGTCGCCTTGGGAACTGCGGAGGCGAGAGTCCATAACGTTGACGTCGCGCACGTCCACTTCCATGAAGTTGGGGCTGCTGATGCCATCGCCGACATCGTCTGTGCAGCTGTTGGTGCGGAAGCGCTGGCAGTCGATCACTTTGTGTCGTCTCCCCTGAACGTAGGTGGTGGTACGGTGAAGTGTGCCCACGGCGTCATGCCGGTTCCTGCTCCGGCTACGCTAGAACTGCTGAAAGGCATCCCTGTGTATTCCGGCGAAGTACAGAAAGAATTGGTTACGCCTACGGGCGCGGCGATCGTGAGAGTCCTGGTGAAAAGCTTCGGGCCACGTCCGGTGATGACCGCGGAGAAGGTAGGCTATGGCGCTGGAGCGCGCGACTTCCCCCGGCACTCCAATGTGCTTCGCCTCACTGTGGGCGAAACGGTGGCAGCGGGCACACTGACGGCCCATCCGAACGAAGCGGACGCGCAAGACGAAGTTGTTGTGCTTGAAGCGAACCTCGACGACCTGAGTCCTCAGATCATCGGATACCTGACCGACCAACTACTCGCGGAGGGCGCTTTGGACGTGTTCTCCACTGCTGTACAAATGAAGAAGTCGCGCCCGGGAACGTTGCTGACGGTGCTGGCTAAGCCGCAAGATGAGCCTAGGCTGCGCGAATTGATTTTCCGCGAGAGCAGCACGTTGGGCATTCGCAGCCGGCATGAGAGCCGCCATATTCTGGCCCGTCGACACGAGAGTGTGCAAACACCGTGGGGGGAAGTTCGAATTAAGATCGGAAGCATGGCTGGCGCTGACTCGCAACTGGCCCCCGAGTACGAAGACTGTCGCCGCATTGCCGCCGAACATCATGTGCCGTTAAAGACCGTAATGCAGGAAGCGCTCCGCCTCTACCAGGACAAGAAGAATGGATAAGCCCGAAAAGTTTTACATCACGACACCCATCTACTACGTCAACGCGCGGCCGCACATAGGCCACACTTACACCACGGTAGTTTGTGACACCGTGGCGCGACGCCAGCGACTGATGGGAATGGATACCTGGTTTCTCACGGGCACGGACGAACACGGACAAAAGATTGAACGCTCGGCGGTAGCGGCGGGTTGTTCACCCAAGGAATTTGTGGATCGCGTATCGGGCGAGTTCCGCGGGCTTTGGGACCGAATGAAGCTGACGTACGACGACTTCATTCGCACCACGGAACCGCGCCACATACGCGGCGTGCAGGCCCTGTTCAGGCGCTTGCAGGAACGCGGATACATCTACAAAGGCTCTTATATTGGACAGTATTGTGTCTTCGATGAGCTCTACGTTGACGTGACGGAGCCGAATGCTCCCTGCCCCGAATGTGGACGTCCGACGGAGACCGTTCAGGAAGAAAATTACTTCTTCAAGCTGTCGGCCATGGAAGAGCCACTGCTGAAGCTTTACACCGAGAATCCTGATTTCATTCGGCCCGAGGGGAGACGCAATGAGGTGATCGCGTTCGTGCGCAGCGGACTGCGCGATCTGTCGGTGAGCCGCACTACGTTCAAGTGGGGCATCCCAGTACCTGGCGATGAAAAGCACGTAATTTACGTGTGGCTCGATGCGCTAGCGAACTATTTGACCGCTATCGGTTATGGTTCGGACGATCCGAAAGACAAGGCCAAGCTGCAGCGTTACTGGCCAGCGGACGTGCACATGATCGGAAAAGAGATTGTGCGATTCCATTGCGTTTACTGGCCGGCATTTTTGCTGGCGGCCGGCATCCCATTGCCCAAGTCGATCGTTGCGCACGGCTGGCTGCTGTTCGAAGAGAGCAAGATGTCGAAATCGCGCGGTAACATCGTGCGCACCGAAACCATACTCGACACCCTGGGCGCGGATACGCTGCGCTATTTCCTGTTGCGTGAGGTCGTGTTCGGCAGCGACGGATCTTTCAGTTTTGATGCACTGGTACAAAGATTCAACGCGGATCTGGCCAATGGCTTAGGGAACCTATCCAGCCGGACGCTGAGTATGATCACGCGCTACTTCGAGGGCGAGATTCCCTACCCTTCGACGGGCGCTCGAACCGCAGGTGACGATGCCATCGCTGAATTAGCGCAGCGGACTATCACGGACTTCAATGCCCAGTTCGAGCAGTTCCAGTTTTCGCGGGCCTTGGAAACAGCGTGGGCTCTGGTTGCGGCGGTCAACAAGTACATCGTCGAGAACGAACCTTGGGCGGTGGCGGAAAAAGAAGATCAGGATTCGCGCGCCCGCCTGGCGACGATCCTTCACACGTCTGCTGAAGCGCTGCGAATTATCACGGCGCTGGTGCATCCCGTGATTCCTGAATCCTCGGCACGCATCTGGGAGCAATTGGGGCTCGGTGACATCAGCAAGCTCGATCTCCGCAACCTGGCATGGGGCCAACTGCCCTTGCACACCAAGTTGGGGACCGTCGAAGCGGTCTTTCCACGGGCCGACAAGAGCACGATCGAAAGGATGCAGCAGATGGAGCAGGAACGCGCAGCTCAAGCCACTCAGACGGCAGTTGTAGAGACCACCGAAGCCACCACCAAGCCAGCAGAAGCGGCACCGCTCCCAACGCCAGTAGTCGCGGCTGCCCCGGCGGCGGTTGTGCCAGCGAGCAACACCATTACCATCGACGATTTTGCCAAAGTCGAGCTACGTGTCGGGCAAGTGAAGGTTGCGGAAAAGGTCAAGGGCGCTGACAAGTTGCTGCGCCTGGAGGTCGATTTGGGGACCGAGGTCCGCCAGATTGTAGCGGGCATTGCCAAGGCCTACGATCCGGAAAAGCTCATCGGCCGCAAAGTTGTGATCGTAGCCAACCTGGCTCCTCGCAAGCTTCGCGGACTGGAGTCGCAAGGCATGATTGTCGCCGCGTCACTGGGCGATGAGGGCCTACCGGTGCTGGCGGGCTTCCTGGAAGACGTGCCCAACGGAGCGCGACTGAAGTAAGCCGGTCTCTGGCTCGCTATGTACACCGACTCGCATTGTCATCCTGAAAACAAACGCTTCGACAGCGATCGCCTGGACGTGTTTGCGCGGGCGAAGGCAGCCGGTGTTACCACGATGTTGGCCATCGGCAATGGCGATGGTCCCGGCACCGGCACGTTCGACTGCGCCATCAAACTCGCTGAAGAGTACGACGGAGTCTACGCCACGGTTGGCATCCATCCACACGAGGCCGCGCTGGCCACGCCCGCAGATTTCGATGAGCTGACAAAACTGGCGAAACATCGCAAGGTCGTCGGATGGGGAGAAATCGGTCTGGACTACTTCTATGATCACTCGCCGCGCGACGTACAGCAGAAGGTGTTTGTCCAGCAGATGGAGTTGGCAGCTTCGGCCAAACTCCCAATCATCATTCATTGCCGGCCGTCTGATAACAGTGCCAATGCGTGGGACGACCTGTTGCGACTTGTCCGTGAGAATTGGCGTTCGACTGCACTGGGCGGCGTGATGCACTGTTTTACCGGCACGGTTGAACATGCGCGCGCCTCGCTTGAGCTTGGGTTTGTCATCTCGTTCGCCGGAAACATTACCTACCCAAAGGCCCAGAACATCAGGGACGCGGCCAGCCTGGTCTCGCTGGACCGCATATTCATAGAGACCGACTGCCCTTACCTTGCGCCCGTCCCGCACCGTGGAAAACGTAACGAGCCGGCTTTTGTGCGTGAGGTTGCGGTGCAGATAGGCCAATTGCGCGGGTTAACGGCCGATGAAATTGGAGCAAGAACCACCGCTAACTTCCATAACTTTTTCCGACTTTCTCAGTCCAAGTAAGGCAGCCCTTGCAAAGTCTCCACCGGCCAATGCCGAGCGCTGTCGCATGGTACGCTGCTAAAACGCACATGGAAACTCAACGGTGATTGGCCGAGTCTTCAAAGCATTTCGATACCGCGATTTTCGCCTGATGTGGATAGGCGCCTGCACCTCGAGCATCGGCACCTGGATGCAAATCGTGGCGCAGGGCTGGCTGATTTATCGCCTAAGCCATTCGGCTTTCTTGCTCGCGCTCGACCAGTTTCTCGGCGGAATTCCCATCTTTTTGTTCTCCCTGATTGGCGGGGTGGTAGCCGACCGGGTGGAGCGGCGGCGGATTTTGCTGGCTTCGCAGTACGTGCAGATGGCCACAGCTCTGACCCTTACAATCCTGGTGGCAACGGGCCTGGTTCACGTCTGGCACATTCTCTGCCTTTCGTTCATCTCGGGTTTTGCGCAGGCCTTCGGTGGGCCAGCATACCAGGCGTTGATCCCGACGTTGGTCGAGAAGGAAGACATGCCCAATGCCATCGCCCTGAACTCGATCCAATTCAACGTGGCGGTGATGATCGGGCCTGCGCTAGCTGGGCAAACCCTGGCCAAGTTGGGCGAGAAATGGTGCTTCGGACTTAACGCTGTGTCGTTCCTTGCCCCAATTCTGTCGCTGACCATCATCACCACTCGCTTCCTGCCGCAGAAAACTACGGATTCGGTCTACACGAGCCTGAAAGAAGGCATCAAGTTCGTTCGCAAGCAGCACGCGATGGAAGCGCTGATCGTGCTGGCATTCTGCATGACCGCCCTCGGGATGCCGATGCGAACCTATATTCCTGTGTTCGTGAAAGACATCTTCCATCGCGGTCCGGAAACCTACGGGAATATGCTGGCGCTGATGGGATTCGGTTCGATCTGCGGCTCGCTTCTCGTCGCGTACCTGGGCAACATCAGCCGCAAGGGACATGTCGCCCTCGGCTCGCTCATGTGCCTGGGCGCAGGCATTTCTGGGTTTGCCCTGTCGAAGTCGTTATTTGTGGGTGGCGCTTTTCTTGTGCTGGTGGGTGCGTCGATGATGGCGGTTTTCGCCACCGTCAACTCACTGGTGCAGTTGATCACCACCAATGAGATGCGCGGGCGCGTGATGAGCGTGTACAACTTTGCCTTCCGCGGAGGCATGCCCATGGGCAATCTGCTCTCGGGATGGCTGGTGCCTGTATTCACGGCTCCCTATGTGCTGGGCGTGAACGGATTGCTGCTGGTGTTGCTGGCTTTGTACTTCCTGCTGGTGCAACGGCGGGTAGCGGCGCTGTGAACAGTATCCCTGTCCCCTGATCGCGTTTTTCTCACAATCCATCGCGTATCTTGAGGTCCGGACAGCGGAAGAAACTCACCCACCGCAGATTTTCTCTTTGATTACAGAAAAGCCCTCTGGCTTGTTACACTTTTAGTTTATGGCCGAGAACAGTTTTGACATCGTAAGCAAAGTAGATCTGCAGGAAGTGGCCAATGCCATCCAGCAGGCGCTCAAGGAAATCCATACCCGGTACGACTTGAAGGACTCGAAGTCGGACATCCAGATGGACGAGAAGGAAACGCTGGTGCTCACGTCTGCCGACGAGTACAAGTTGAAGGCGGTGAACGACATCCTGCAGGGCAAGCTCTTCAAGCGCGGAGTTTCGTTGAAGTCGCTGACCTACGGGCCAGTGGAACCGGCGGCGGGCTCGACCGTCCGGCAGAAGATCACGTTGCAGCAGGGCATTGCCATCGAGAAGGCGCGTGAGATCGTGAAGCTGGTCAAGAACTCGAAGCTCAAGGCGCAGGCATCGATCAATGGCGATTTTGTGCGAGTAAGCGGCAAAGATCGCGATACCCTGCAGCAAATCATCGCGCTGATCAAGCAATCCGATTTCGGCATTGACATGCAGTTTACGAATTACCGATCCAACTGACGGGGCTAGAAGTCTTGAATCCGACCGTAACCCGCACCGCCAAGGAAGTCTTCGACCTGCTGCACGACGACCTCGCCGCCATCGAGCGCGAGTTCGGGCGCGACACCGTGTCCGGCGTGCGGGCGATCACCGAGATCGGCGAGTACCTTCGCGCTGGCGGTGGCAAGCGCCTGCGTCCCGCCCTTCTGCTGCTTTCCTGCAAGCTGATGAACTATACCGGGCAGGGTGCGATCAGGCTCGGCGCGGTAGTTGAGATCATTCACACTGCCACCCTGGTTCACGATGACATCATCGATGAAGCCAAGACCCGTCGCGGGCGTCCTGCCGCGAATACCCAGTGGGGCAACTCAAAGTGCGTGCTGGCGGGCGACTGGCTCTACATGCAGTCCTTTAAGGTCGCGATCGAGGAGCAGAATTTCCATGTGCTCGACACTCTGATCGAGCTTACCCAGGCCATGGTCGAGGGAGAGTTGCTGCAGATCGAGCGCCTGGGAAAAATCATCACGATTGATGAGCATTTTGAGCTGATCTTCCGCAAGACAGCATGCCTGTTCTCAGTCTGCATGAAGCTGGGAGGCATCCTGGCCGGGGCGAGCGAGGCCGATCAGCAGAAGCTCGCCGACTATGGACGCAATCTCGGCATGGCGTTCCAGATCGTCGACGACGTGCTCGACCTGACCGCCTCTGAAGAAGTGCTGGGCAAGCCCGTAGCCAGCGATCTGCGCGAGGGAAAAGCGACTTGGGCAGTTTTACACGCCCTGGAACACTGCACCGCAACCGAGCGCGCCACCATTGAGTCCGTTCTGGGTAACGGCGGATTCAACGGCACCACTCCGACCGACATTGTCGCGATCCTGACTCGCCACGGATCCATCGACGCCGCCTACGCACAGGCCATCGAATTTTCCAACGCGGCACGCGAATCGATCTGCACCTTTCCCGACTCGGAGATTAAGCGCGTTCTGCTGTGGGTCCCCGAATTCGTCGTGGAACGGCAAAGTTAACAACTCATCGGAAGTACCTTTCTGCTGATTTACACTTTCTCCATGGCTGCCCCCCAGGAAGTCGAAATCAAGGTCCTCGTCCCTGATGTAAAGCGTTTGGAGCAGAGGCTGCACGAACTCGGGTTCCGTTGCGTCACGCCTTCCACCCGCGAAGTCAACACGCTGTACGATTTGCCAAACCAAGAACTGCGCAATAAGAGTGAACTTCTGCGGCTACGCCAGTATGGCGAAAAGTGGATACTCACGCACAAAGGGAAGGGCATTCCCGGACCGCACAAGTCACGCACGGAATTGGAGACGGGTGTCTCGGATGGAAAACAAATGGATTCCCTGCTTCGCGCCCTGGGATACGCCCCAACGTTTGTTTATGAGAAATTTCGAGCGGAATGGAGCGACGGACAGGGCCATGTCGTTCTAGATCACACACCCATTGGAGACGTGGCCGAGATTGAAGGCGAGTCCGCCTGGATCGATCGCACCGCGCGGGCGCTGGGAGTTCACCCGGCGGACTACATCACAAAGTCCTACATTGAACTTTTCTTCGAGTGGAAACGTAAAACCAATCGGAAGGCCGAGAATATGACCTTCCAGGAGATTGGCGAGGTGGCAGCCGAACCGCAAGCCTGAACGCCACGAGGGTTGCAATCGGTCCGATCAAGAATTGATCCTGCTCTCGCTGCAGAGTTCCGCGGAAGCCGAGGCCGGCTCCGGAGTTTAGACCTTGCCGGGCCTGAACCGGAGCCGGTGGCTAGGCCACAGAAAGTCGAGAGCCAATTTTCTTAGCTGCAAACTTCCCGTTTGAATTCAGTTGATCGCGCTTCTCGCGATCACGCCGGATACCCACCTGAAATCCTTTTGATGAGTCCATGAAGGCCGTGGAACCAACCACCGTGCGGGAAAAACATGTAGGGGCACTCGCCCGGAACGACCTTGATTCCATGCTCTTCACAGAACTCAACCGCCTGCGAGCTGACTGCTCCGCTGCCCCCGGCGCGATACATCCAGACCCGCGAGATTCCTAAATGCGCGCACTGTCGCACCACTTCGTCAGTGACCGCGGGCGAGGTCATGACGAGCACGCCGTCGACTGGTGGAATTACTTCATCAAGGCTCGCAAAACAGGGCCGATCGTCGATTGACTCTAGTGCGGGATTCACCGCGACCGCATCGTAACCCCGCTCACGCAGGGTGCGAAGCAGGCCGCGGGAGATGTCTTTCGGATCGTGAGACACTCCCACGACAGCGATCCGCTTCTGCGCCAGAAAGTCCTGAATGATGGCCAATGAACTCATGGCTGACCTCCACAATTATTGTGAATTAATCGCCGCGTCCAAGCCAGCGTTTGGAAACCGCGCCAGTATGTGATTCCCAAGACGGGAACTACGTCTTAATCCGCTCCAACACCGCCCCAGCGATCAACGGCAGGCCCACAGTTGCGTCGAGCAGCACTTCGGCGAACTTGCCGCCCTCTTCCGGTGGAATGAACTTGCCCCAGGAGACTGCTTCACTATAGGTACATCCAGAGAGCCCTCCCCAATTGACTGGTTCGGGACAAATGCGGACGCCATAATGAAAGCGCTTGAGTGGCAGATCTTCCCCGCCGCGGCGATGCCTCAAGTCGATATATGGGCCAAACTGTTGCGCCCAGTTGCGTGGCACTCCGCCGCCAATCGTGAAGATTCCCAGCCGGTTCTGCTTGAGTAATGTTTCGGCATAGAACTCCAAATCTTCAAACGGATCGTAGCGTAACGGAGGAATATTGTTCTTGCGACGGGCGCGGTTGTGAAGCGCAAAATCCAGTCCAATTTCGGAGTCGCTGAAGGCCGGCACAAATACTGGAACGCCTTTCTCGTAGGCTGACTTGAGAATGCCGCGCTCCGGGACATTCTCGCTGAGGTACTTTCCAATATCGCGGTTCAACTTGTACGAGCAAAGCGGCTCGTTGTGGTCCCAGGACTTGAGGATGCGCGCCACGATGGTCTCGACGAAATCCAGGTTGGTCTCCGGCTCCAGTGTGTCGTACACGCGGTTGTAACCCGCGTCGTAGAGTTCGTTGTCGTCCATGCGCGGATCGTAGCGAAAATGCGAGCGGCCCGCGGCCTCAACCAGTCCATGCGCCATCAATGCGCCGGTAGAGATGACGGCGTGCACCACTCCAGCGTCGATGAGGTCGGTAACAATCAGCCCCTGTTTGGCCACCGTCATCGCCCCGGCGAGCGTCATCACCACAAAACACTCCCGGTCGCGCGCCATCGCCTCAAGCACCTCTGCGCCTTCCCCAACCTGGCGGCCGGTGAACGCGGTGTTGCCCATGGCGCGCACCAGGTCATCGACAGATTTGATCTTCCCCAGATCCAGCGGTTCGAGCGGTATGAGCTTGTCCGAAATGGGATCATGCAGTTTACGGTCCTTGCCTTCTTCTTGCGGCTTGTGCTGGTCGTTCACAATCACCTCAGGCGAATCGTAGTAATGGCTTTCGGCCCTAACCTGACTGCGCAGCTCGTTGTCGGGTGCCGAACTCTCGAAGCTACAAGCTGATCGCTGCCTGCGTCAATGCAGGCAGACCGCCGTCACTGCCTTGCACCGGGCGAATTCACATGTCGTTCACGCAAGCAGTGTGTTGATTGCCGAATCACTGCGGAATGCTATTCTTTGACTGCATTGAATCGGAGCGGAGTTGAACGTTGGAAGAACGGAATTTCACCATCGGAATCGTACAAATGTCGTGCGGCCCCGACCCGGAAGAGAACATGGATCGGGCGATTGTCCACGTTCGCGATGCTGCCAAACAGGGCGCGGAACTCATTTGTCTGCCCGAACTATTTCAGACGCAGTATTTTTGTCAGCGTGAAGACACAGCGCTCTTCGAGTTGGCGGAGCCTATTCCAGGACCAGCAACGCAACGGCTTGCCGAGTTGACGCGTGAATTGAAGATCACCCTGATCGCTTCCCTGTTCGAGCGTCGCGCTGCCGGCGTTTATCACAACACTGCAGCCGTCCTCGACCGTGAAGGCGCTCTTCTCGGTATCTACCGCAAGATGCACATTCCCGATGATCCGCTGTACTACGAAAAGTTCTATTTCACACCCGGCGATCTCGGGTTCAAGGCATTCGAAGCTGGCTTCGGAAAGTTCGGCACCCTGGTGTGTTGGGACCAGTGGTATCCCGAGGGTGCGCGGATTACGGCTGCGCAAGGAGCTAACGTTCTGTTCTATCCCACCGCGATTGGCTGGCATCCGGACGAAAAGGCGCAGTACGGTGAGGCACAATACGATGCATGGCGAACCATTCAGCGGGCGCACGCCATCGCCAACGGTGTGTACGTGGCGGCGATTAACCGAGTCGGTTTCGAGACGGGCAATATTCGCGGCAACGAGGCCAGGGGGAGGGGTCTGGAATTTTGGGGGGGCTCGTTCATCGCCGATCCCTTCGGACAGATCTTGGCGGAAGCTCCACACGACGAGGAAGCAGTGTTGTTGGCCGAGATTGACCTTCACCGGATTGAAGACGTACGCCGCAATTGGCCGTTCTGGCGCGACCGCCGCATCGATGCTTACGCTCCCATCACCCAGCGGTTCCTGGTGTAAGCCTTGCCGAAAACACAGAATCAGCTTTCACAAATTCCAGCCTCGCTTGGCTACCGTATGCCTGGGGAATGGGAGCCGCACGAGGCCACGTGGATCGCGTGGCCGCACAATCGTTCAGACTGGCCGGGCAAGTTCGCCCCCATCCCCTGGGTTTATGCCGAGATTGTGCGTAATCTTGCACGGGTAGAGCGCGTCAACATCCTGGTCAACGACGAAGCCGCGGAAGCAAAAGCGCGCGATGTGCTGATCACCGCCGAAGTCCTGCCTAACAGCGCAGAGGCACCCGGCACGCGCAGCCGCAATGTCAAGTTCTGGCGTATCCCAACCAACCGGGCGTGGATGCGCGACTCCGGGCCGATCTTCCTACGGCGCGCCACTCGCACGCCAAGTGATTTGCCGCCGTTGGCTGCCATCGCGTGGAGGTTCAATGCATGGGCGAAGTACAACGACTGGAAACACGATGCCCCGATTTCGTCCGAGCTGGGCCGGCGCTTAGCAGTCCCAACCTGGCAGCCCGAAGTTGCCGTGGACGGCGAACACCGCCGGGTTGTGCTCGAAGGCGGCAGTATCGACGTCAATGGCAGTGGAACTCTGCTGACCACCGAAGAATGCCTGCTCAGCGAAGTGCAACAACGAAATCCGGGAGTTAGTCGCAAACAGTTAGAACAGCTCTTCGTGGGGTATCTCGGCGTACGGAAAGTAATCTGGCTGGGGCGTGGCATTGCCGGTGACGACACTCACGGGCACGTGGACGACATTTCCCGCTTCGTAGCACCCAAGGTTGTCGTCACCGCCTACGAACCCGACCCCAGCGACGCGAATCACGAGCCGCTGCGGGAAAATTATCACCAGTTGAAGAAGAGTACGGATCAATCTGGTCGTCCGCTGAAGGTCGTCAAATTACCCATGCCCGCTCCGGTGTTCTTCAGCGGCCAACGACTGCCCGCGAGTTACGCAAATTTCTATATCGCAAATCGGCTGGTGCTGGTGCCCGTATTCAACGACCCGAACGACCGCATTGCGCTCAATATTCTGGCTGAGGTATTCCCCGAACGCACCGTGGTTGGTATTTATTGCGGAGACTTCATCCTCGGCCTGGGGACGCTGCATTGCATGACACAACAGCAACCGGCCGTCTAGCTGATCCAGTCGCTACAAGTTGCTGCGCCGGCCCCGGATCGACCACACCCAATAAGCCAAGGCTGCCACTCCGGCATAGAGCGAGCCGTTGGCGACGACGATGGTACCCCCAGTCAGTACAACGGCCAGTGTGGATTCCGGCATGGCGCTAACAACTCCAACGAGAAAAAACGGAGGACAAATCGCCACCGCGAACTGATATGCGCCACTCTGTGTGATGGTCGCCGGATGGCTTCGCCAGAGGAAGATCAAGACCAGCGCCACCGCCATGCCCAATACGATGCTGACCGACATCACGGTCACGATGGTGTCGCTGCGAAGATCCGGAGTTCGGTGCAAGCGTTTCCTTCCGTTTTCAGCTTACTCTAACGGCAGTGACTGGGTTGTTGGTCTTGCCGGTTCACGCCGTCCCGTAGTACCACCACGGTGCCCGCCACGACTCTCAAGTTTCCAGCTTCTCCGCCGATAACTGAGAATGGCTGACAGCGCATGCCTTTCTGGCAATTCGCGCGCAGTCCTCCCACCTCCGCTTTAAGGGGTTGCCATGTTCCGGGTGCTAGTTCTGATCGGCGCAGTCTTGTTCTTCCGCGCGGTGTTGCCACGAACACAACGATGGTCATCAACCACAATCACTCCCTACATGAGCGCATTAGACGGCATGATGTCGGCCAAAGAAGTGAGTTCCGTGCTGGATGAGGTCACGCCGTATGAATCTTGGTTGATAGCTCGGCGTGCGAATACCCAGCGGGCTGCGCAACACGGACAACTCCCAACCCGTCCTCGGCAGGCCGACGATCAACCACTTTCTGCCCTCCAAACCGATCATGAGGCGTCGCTTCGCCGATAACGGCGAGCCGTGGGTGCGTGCTATTCTTCGGGCGACACCTATCGAGGAGGAGCCGATGAGCAGCACATCAGTCGATCCGGGGGCCCGCACCAGCCCTGCCATACCGCACCATATGGTTACCACCGCCTTCACGCTCGACGGCTACACGATTGTGCATAATCTGGGATTGGTGCGCGGAATCATCGTGCGCTCAAGGTCGATCGTCGGCACGATTGGTGCCACCCTGCAGACCATTGTTGGCGGCAACATCACGTTGCTCACCAATCTGTGCGAGCAAACCCGCGAACATGCCTTCGACCTGATGCTGCAACATGCTGCCGAGTTGGGAGCAAATGCAGTCATCGGCATGCGCTACGACGCCACCGAAGTCATGCAAGGAGTAACAGAGGTCCTGGCCTACGGAACAGCCGTCTTTGTGGAAAAGAGGACCTAACAGGAGCTGAACGAGAAGCGCAGGAAGACTGATCGAAGGTGGTGAGCCCGGCAGGAATCGAACCTGCGACCCACGCATTAAAAGTGCGTTGCTCTACCAACTGAGCTACGGGCCCCACAGCTTTTAATCTAACACAGGAAAAACCGAGAATATTCTGGCTTGGGCTTGAGCGAGCTGTCTGGAGGGTTGTGCCGGAAACAGCACAAGCTACGAACCAAACCTGCGGATTAGATAACTCGTTTGCTAATTGACGGTCCGCCGATACTCCATTGCTCGAATGGCCTGAAATGCGGCAAGCGAGTTCAAGGCTGGAGTTGGATGGGCGTCCACGTCGGCCTGGACCAGGATATTGTGGTGCAGCACAAACAGAGCAAGTTCGAGGCGATCGAATACTCCGGTCTTGTCGAAGATTCTGCGCAGCGAATTCTTAATTCCCTGCTCGGTGCTGCCTACATGGAATGCGATCTCGCGATTCTTGCGGCCGTGCACGACGAGGGCAATGATTCTAAGCTCGAGTTGCGAAAGACGCTGACGTACGCGCAGACCGACCGATTCCTGACGAAATGGATTTGGCTGGTTGCGAACCAAGCGCAGAACCCTTCCCCCACGCGCCAAATGGCGGATGCAGCGCACCACAGTCGATTCATCGGCCGAGCGTTGCATAACGCCGTTCACTGCGGGCGAAAACTGGGGCACTATCACGTCCCCAGGCTCCTCGAGCAGCAAGATCGCCGTGTTCTGACGATCGGCAATTCGCTTGATCTCGTCAAGCTTGGCGAGGAAAGCGGACGATAGCACCAGCACGTGGGCCCGAAAGTTGTCTAAGCCATGCAGGAGTTGGCTGATCGAGACTGGTTGGCCAACAATGCGAATATCGTCTTCCGCTGCGAGCGCGCTAGCCATACCCACTCGGAAAATCCTCTGATGGTCCGCCAAGATTATTTTGATCATGCCTTGGCTGTAGCAATTAGAGTGCCGATCCGGTCTATGTTGATAGTTGCACTAAGTAGTTATTTTATAATGAGTTAGCGACACCCCACCCACAGCGTTGGAAAAGTGGGCCGGCACTTTTTACCTACCCCTGCTGCATTCCTACGCGCGGCACTTTTGCGCCATCGGGGAGGCGGCGCCATCACGTCATCCGCAGGTCCCACAATGTTCAGGAAATGGATACCTGGAGTCCTTTCGCGCATCAATCCAAGGGACCCCATGCACACCAAGCAACCTACTCGAGTCGTGATCATCGGAGGAGGATTTGGCGGTTTGAAGGCCGCAGAGGATTTGGCGCGGCTACCGGTGCAGATCACCCTGGTGGACCGCAAGAATCACCACACCTTCCAACCGTTGCTCTACCAGGTGGCGACGGCTGGATTGTCGCCTGCGGACATTGCAGCGCCAATACGTGAAATCCTTGCGCGACGCGAAAACGTCGAAGTGCTGCTCGGCGAGGTCGTGGGTTTCGACCTTGAACGCCGCATCGTGAAGCTGCAGGGGTTTGAGCTTGGATACGATTATCTCGTGGTAGCCGCGGGTGCCAGCCATGCTTACTTTGGACATGACGAGTGGGAGCCGCTCGCTCCCGGGTTGAAAACCGTCGAAGACGCGCTGGATATCCGGCGCCGCGTATTGCTGGCTTTTGAATTGGCTGAGCGACACGCCGCCATCACCGGCCAGCATTCGCCCCTGAGTTTTGTGGTGGTTGGGGGTGGACCTACGGGCGTCGAGTTGGCGGGTACGCTGGCCGAGATCGCACGCAAGTCTCTGGCGGAAGACTTTCGCCACATCGATCCGCAGAAGACCCACATAGTCCTGTTAGAGGCTGGATCCGCGTTGTTAAGCGCATATCCAGACGACTTGCGTCAGAGCGCGAAACGCCAACTGGAGCGCCTTGGTGTGGAAGTCCGGCTGAATTCCGCTGTGACGGATGTTCGCTCGTCTGAGATTCGTGTTGGCAATGAGACTATGAACGCCAGCGTAGTCTTGTGGGCGGCTGGTGTGGCGGCTTCCCCGCTGGGTCGCGCCTTGGGCAGTCCGGTGGATCGCGCAGGCCGTGTACTGGTCGAAGCCGACCTCAGCCTTCCCGGTCATCGAGAGGTATTCGTGATTGGCGACCTGGCATCCTTGAAACATGCTGACGGAACGCAATTGCCCGGGGTGGCTCCGGTGGCGATGCAACAGGGCCGGTGGGTAGCGCGTGAGATTGCCGCAGATCTGGCCGGCAACTCTCGCACACCGTTCCACTACGTCGATAAGGGCAGCCTGGCGACGATTGGGCGCGCTGCTGCCGTGGCGGACTTCGGCAAGGTGCACATCTCAGGCTTTTTGGCGTGGCTTTCCTGGCTCTTCGTTCACATTTTCTTCCTGGTCGGCTTCCGCAACCGAATCATCGTAATGATCCAGTGGGCATGGAGCTATTTCACATACGATCGTTCTGCTCGCCTAATCACCGGCGAGGCACGAACGGTTGCAGTCTCGTCGATGGAATTCGCCCAACCGGCCGCGGACACGGTCGACGAGATCAGCCAACCTCCTGCTTCGACGGGACATGCACCCGTGGTGACCTGATCCCTCGGAAGGTTGACAGTTCGGCACGGCAGATTGTCCCCGTGGTAGCAAGCTTGAGGAGCACTTTATTTCTGCATGAAAAAAAGAGAGGCCATCCGCATGGATGGCCCCATCGAGTTAAGCGCTCCCCAGAGACTAGCTTCGCTTCACAATGGGGTTGTAGCCCTCTCCGGTTAACTTGAGCTTCATCGTCTCCGCGTCCTGCAGGGTTGCAAAAGGTCCGACCTGCACGTGATACAGCTTGTCATGGATGGCCGGGTTATTGACCACAAACACAGAGTAACTTTTCTTGCGCAGGGCGCCCGCCAGTGCTGCCGCGTCTTCTTCTCTGGAAACTGCAGCGATTTGCACTACAAATGCGCCGCCAGCGACGGGAGCTACCGTCGGCTTCACTTCGCCTTTTGCTTCAGTCTTTGCATCCTGAACGGGCTTTGTGTCCGTAGTAGCGCGAGAATCGGCACCTGGTTGCGGCTGAGCCTTCGAGCCTGCAGGCTGAGCGCCATCCGTCGAGGCGCTCTGCGAGCCGCGATCTACCTTTTTCACGGCATTGTAAAAGGTCATGTCTGGTTGGGAGTTGGCTGCAGACTGCTCGTCCGGTGCCGCCGCCTGTGGCTCATTCTTGGCCGAAACCACGGCGGAAGGCTTTGCAACACTCGGATCGCCGACAGACGGAGCCGAAAGCGAGGCGTTGAGGGCCGTCTTGTCGTTCATGGCTTGCTCGCGGGCAGACGTCTTGCCCAGCGAGTAGCCGATGGCGAAGAATACTCCGCAGACTGCAACCAGCATGAAAAACAGGCCCAGCAGTTTGCCTGGGCCTAATGTGATGTCGCTCTCGTCCGTATCCATTCTTTGCTTCTCCGTCTTTATTGTCCCGGCGGGATCACCGGCGCTTCTGCCTTGGCTGTACCCGCCTTGACCAGTTGTTGAAGTCCCGTCAACAAGTCCACCGGTACCGGGAAGATGATGGTGGTGTTCTTTTCAACGCCGATCTCCGTCAACGTCTGTAAATAGCGCAACTGAATGCTGGTCGGTTCGGTGGCCAGCAGATGGGCTGCGTCGGTCAACCGCTGCGCCGCCGCAAATTCGCCTTCGGCGTGGATGATCTTCGAGCGCTTTTCGCGCTCAGCCTCGGCTTGTTTGGCCATGGCTCGCATCATCGTCTCCGGCAAGTCAACCTGCTTGACCTCAACACTCGTGACCTTCACGCCCCACGGACCAGTGTGCTGGTCCAGAATGGATTGCAGTCGCGTGTTGATCTTGTCGCGATGCGCCAGTAACTCGTCCAGGTCAACCTCTCCCAGCACCGAGCGCAAGGTAGTTTGCGCAAACTGCGAAGTCTGGTAGAGATAATTCTCAACCGCCACCACGGCTTGGTTCGGATCAATCACGCGTAAAAAAATCACCGCGTTAACCTTAAGGGTCACGTTGTCGCGTGTGATGATGTCCTGCGGAGGAACCTCGAGCACAACCTGCCGCAATGAAACGCGTACGATTCGATCAATCGGAGCGAATACAAGGATTATCCCGGGCCCTTTGGCTGTTCCTAACAACCGGCCCAAGCGGAAAATGACGCCTCGCTCATACTCGGCCAAGATCTTGATCGAGTTGAGTATATAAAGCACAAAGATGACGACGGGGATCAACACAAATAGACTCACTGGGCGCCTCCGTAGCCACATCAGAGTTTAGAACGTGTGGCCCAGATGATTGTAGGCTTATATGAGGGCGTTACCCAATTTGGCAACAGGTAGGAAATGACGCAGGAGCGCTGCGAACCAGCGCTGATCCAAGCCGCAGCGGGTCGATTGCCGGAGTTTACCTAACCTTCTCGACTTCCAATTCCAACCCTTCGATCTTCCGCACCACGACCTGATCACCCATCTGCACTCGGGAAGGAGCATGCGCGTTCCATAGTTCGCCCTGAACAAACACTTTTCCTTCCGGATCGATGTCGCTGCGGGCTTCCCCGATAGAGCCAATCATCCCCTGCGTGCCGGTGACGACCTTGTTGCGTCGCGCCCGCAACGCAATGCTCATCAGGAAGACGGTAATTGCACCCAGCGGGATACTGACGGCGAGAGCCGTCCACAGCTTCACCCGCATCTCGGGAATCGGCCCATCGACCAACAACAGGCCTCCGATGGTCATCAGCGCAATGCCCGCAATACCCAGTATGCCGTGGGTGGCGAACTTGGCCTCGAGGGCGAACATCACAAAGGCCGCCATGATAAGCGTGAAGGCGGCATAGCGCGTGGGGAGCAGATTCAGCGCAAACAGCGCCAGCAGAATGAATACCACTCCGACCACACCCGGCAGGATCGCGCCGGGATGGTTGAATTCGGCATAGAGTGCCAGCGCGCCAACGGCCAGCACAAGGAATGCGATGTTCGGATCAAGCAGGAAGTCGAGAATGCGTTGCTTCAGCGTCATCGGCAGCTCGACGACCGGGGCCCCCACCAGATGCAGCGTAACCGTCTTCCCATCGAAGCGCTTGATGGGTTTTCCGTCTAGTTGCTTGAACAAGTCGTCCTGATCGCGGGCCACGTAGTCAATGAGGTGCTGGTCGAGGGCTTCCTTGTCGGTCCAGGACTTCGACTCGCGCACTGCGGATTCAGCCAGCGGCACATTACGACCTCTAGGTCCGACGAATGAGCGCATGAAGGCAGCCGCATCGTTTTCGAGCTTCTGCTTCATCACGTCGTCCAGCTTTTCTCCACCCAGGGTAACCGGATGAGCGGCTCCCGTGTTGGTTCCCGGAGCCATGGCTGCAACGTCGGCGGCCTCGAGGATGAAGAAGCCTGCGGAAGCGGCGCGTCCTCCCGACGGCGCGACATAGACAATCACCGGCACCGGCGACGCCAGCATCTTGGCAATGATCGAACGCGTGGAATCGATCAGTCCACCCGGAGTCCGTAGTTCGATTAGCACGGCATCTGCATTGGTTTGGCGTGCCTGTTCGATGGCCCGGCCGATGTATTCGTCGCTGATCGGTTGGATGGTGTCGTCCAGCTTGATCTTGACGACGCCGCTGGCGGCCGCGATGCCGGTGGCAAATACTACCAGAGCGGAAACGACGAGGAACCTGCAAAGTCGAGACATACGAACCCCCTTCCGGAGGACTACTCTTATCTTACTTAGGAAGCCGCGCCCTGGGGCAAGCTGGTCCTAATAACAACACCCCCCGGTTATCGGCCTAGTGTTGGGTGCCGCTACCAGTCTTCGACAAGCGCTGTTCATTGAGATTGTTGATCTCCATCTCCAGCTGTCGGTACAACGCTTCGTCATACACGCGCTTGATTCGCTCGATGGGCATACGGGGGAGCACTGGTGGAACTGGCGAAGCGCTGCCCGCCGCCGTATTTGAGGGCGCAGGGACAACGCGACTGATCGTCTCCAGCAGCGACTTGGCTTCGGCATCGTTGGGACGCCGTTGGAGTCCTTCCTTCAATTGGCGGGTCGCCCCGCCGGAATCTCCATTTTTGAACAGCGCAACTGCGAGATTAAAACGATAATCGGGATCGTTGGGATCAGCTGCCACAGCCTTCGAAAAGTACTCCACGGCGGCACTGCGGCGTCCGCGCCTTGCATCAACTACACCAAGATTGTTGTACACCTCGGTCAGCGGCAGTCGTGTCGCAAGATCACTGAATGCGGTGTACGCCCGGTCGAGGTTTCCGCGGTAATACTCCGACATGCCCAGAAGAAACATCGATTGCCCCGCAATCGGATTGTCCTTCGGTACTTTGCCGAGCCAAACCGCCGCCTGCTCGTACTCGTGGTTTTCGTAGTACACCTTACCAAGTTGCAGTTGCGCCAGGCTGTAATTCGGATTCAGGCGGATTGCCTCCTTGAAATAACGGAGCTTCAACTGCCGGTTTGTTGCGGTAACACCGCGAGTGTAGTTTTCAAATGCATTCAGCGGTATCGCTGCCGACGCCTTAATAAACTGTTGCTCCGTTAGTTGCGGCGGATTAGGCATCTGCTTCAACAACAGCCATGCCAACGCCGTCTGGAGTTCGACGAAATCAGTTAGCGGGCCGCTGCTCTGCACCGGCAGGGACAACCGCAGTTTCTTTATATCAAGAAGCTGTGCACTTACCTGAAAGGCGCTGCCGTCGACTGAATAACTGCCCAACACGACGTAGTCCGCACCCAACTGCTCGGAGACGTTGAATACCGTGGCCCGTGACGGGTGTACCGCGGCCGGAACTCCCGCCCGGTCAAACGCGAAGATCCGGTTATCGCGGGTGACTACATTTACCTTGGGGGACGCCATGCGCTGCGAAAGCAACTCGGGACAGGCCTCACCGATCCAGTCCAGGCCCATGACTTTTGAATGATTGTCGAAGGGCATGACAAGCAGCGTTGTTGTGCCGAGTACGGCCTGCGCAGCGGCCACCGACGCGCTGAAAACTACCAGAGCAACCAGGCAAGTCAGTTTGCGGAAGAGATACTTGGGAGAATATGACAAGGCAAATCGATTATAGCCGCGCCAGAATCCCGCCCGTTCCGGGCGGGACGTAGGCCACGGAGGATATCTAGTGCGAGACGGACGCGAACAAGTCCGACTTCAATAACCCCTGGAAGCGTTGATCGTCGGTCTTGAAATGCATCTGAAGCAGGTCGTGCTGATTGTCGACGGTCATGCTCTCGAGAGCCAACTTCTCGACCGGAGTGGCGTTTAACTTGCGATACAGAACTCCCGCCTTCAGCAATGACGCAAGACTGGCAGCCGTCATGTTGTCGGTCGTCTTGACGTTCAGGTCAAAGGTAACCCCGTTGTCGAAGTTCATGACATAGTCCGATGCCAGAAGCCGCTTCTTGACCACATCGTAATCGGCGAGCGATGATGCCTGCCCCAGGGCCGACTTCATCATGTTTTGCGTGCCCAACTGATCGAGCACGCTCCAGATCGGCGCGCTGTCGATGTCTGTGATGAGGTCGTTGATCGAGTTGTTCAACGCGAGTGAATCGGCTCCCTTGTCGCGCACATCGATGGCACCCTTCAGGGCAGCATTTTCGCCGAATACAATCGTGGACGGATCCAAAAAGACCAATTGCATCCCGGAGCCCATGGGATACAGATAGGACAGCAGATATTTTTCTGGCCGGATCTTCTTCAGCTGCATCTTCTGCAGGAATTCTTTTTTCTTAAAGGGACCTTGCGCGATACCGATCGCGTACAGGCCACCCTTAGCTTGCCGATACGAGACAAAAGTGAGTTGCTCAACATCTTTGCTGGGATCGATACCAAAGGTGCGCAGCGCATTCTCGAACTGCTTCAGGTTGTCTGGCAGGACGCGGTTCTTCAACGCAAGCGCCGTCTGCGAGCCGCGCAACGAGCGGTAATCCACCGATATCATTTGCTGAATCGCGGATGGAACCACCGTGCGAGCATTGCTGCTGAGCGGGGCACCGAATGCCGGAAGGCACATCAGAGATCCCAGGATAAGTCCAGTGAGAAACTGCTTCATAGCCATGATTTTACCTGAGTCTTAGACGCAATAGTGTCCCGGTCGTTAGACAGTCGGATGCGAGATGACCGATCAGGTTTCCGTCCGGGTTTCGGCTCAGTCGACGGCAATGAAACCGCTCTTCGGATGCCCGCATACCAGGCACTTGAGAATATTCAGTTCCGCCAGCGTGTTGCCGCAATCTGGACAAACGTAGTAAGTGCGGTTCTTGCCGCGACGTTTTTCCAGGCTCGCTAGCGCATCCCCGTACAAAAGCGCATGAACGGCTTCAACTTTCCAGGCAAACGTAAAACTGCGGAGCGCGGCCGTGGCTTTCTCCCGCTTGGCAATCTCGATGAAGTCGGGGTACATGATGTCGCGCTCGTAAACCTCACCCTCCTTTGCGATCTGGAGATTCTCTCGCGTGCTCTTTACGGTCGTGGTTTCGATGTTAACAACCGGCGTGGCCCCCATTTGCCGAATGACGGCAGCATGGTTCGAAGCGTGGATCTCCTCAGCCTTGGCCGCGGCGCGAAACAGGCTTGCCACTTCCCCGTACCCCTCTTCATCGGCCTTCTTGGCAAAGGTCAGATAGCGGGCGTTGGCGTTGCTCTCGCCATTGAAGGCGGTCTGGAGGTTGTCGAGCGTAGTCGCGGAAGTGGTCACCGAA
>DATBZX010000191.1:0-14328 GCA_036512955.1 Terriglobales bacterium | reverse complement strand
TTCAGTTCTGCCTGGTTCTTGTGCAGGTCGTCGTAGCCGATCTGCTGCAGGCGATCGAGTGGGATATCGATCATGTCCTCGTAGAGCAGCTTCTTGCGATACAAATCAGGACCGATGCGGAAGTCGCCTTTGGAGATGGCCAATAAGTCATTCTTCAGGAAGTCGTGGTAGCGCTGCAGTTCGGCGATGACTTTGCCATTCGCCGCACTGAACTCGTTGACCAGTTGCGGATCGGTGACTTCCTTGAAGGCCTCGGGCACATCCTTCTGGAAGAAACTGATGATGCCCGGCAACTGCTCGATCGCGATTTCCGTGTAGACGCGGGGCGGGTTCTTCAGGTTGACCCTGGCGGCCGCGAGATTGGCAGGGATTTTCTGTTCGCGGGCAATTACCGACTTTAGCCGTTCGGCCGGTGGAGCGAATTTCCTGCTCATCAATCCGAAGATGCTGGCGGTCGCGCTGCTGGCATAGATGTCAGGATTCTTCTGCCACATGCGAATTTCCTGCAGTTCGAGGATGCGGGCATTGATGAAGTTCGACAACAGCTTCCAATCAGCGCGCTGTAAGTCGGAGTAACGCTCAATATGGCGGTAGCCAGCCGCCTGTTTCACCTCGAGCAGAAAGGAGAGTTCGGCGTCCCGCGACTGCTGCGAAAGGTCCTCGAGCAGATTGTCATACTGATGAAAGCCCGCAGCCGTTCCGTCTGAAGGGTGAAAGTGGAAGTAGGCGTCAAAGAAGAAATCGACCGTTCCGTTGTATTCGAATTCTATGGCCTGCTCAGGCGTAAGAGTTGCCTGAGGAGTGTTCTGGCCAGCACATTCCGCGAGCAACAGTAGCATCGACAACATCAGAGCTGCGGCTTGCTTCATTGACAGGATCCCTTTCCGCGAACAAACCGTTAATGTTACCGCATCGACGAAGGTGGCGGCTGTCTCCTGAATGACCGCTCTTGATAATGGCGCCGAGCCGCCTATCGCGAGCCGGGCTTCCTGCGCGGCGAAGACTTTGCTTTGCTTCCTGGCTTCGCTTCCTTGCCTCGCCGTGGCTTCGGCACTTTGCCGATTCGAGGGTCCCGGGCGATCACGAGGTCGCAGGCATGGAGTGCGGCCTCTTCAAAATCCGGAGCATCGGCGGGAAGCACCTGCCAGCCAGTGACCTTCTTCCCCAGCACCTCAATGGATCGCATGTGGGGAAATTCGCGGAGCAGCGATTCATGATGCTCCTGGGTCGTCGCGAGCCACACCCCGTTGTCTGCCGATGGGTGCGGTTTTTCGCGCAGGATCAGGACGATCTTGTCTTCCACATAAATTGCCAAGCAGCCGAACATGGGGTTGGTCCGCGGTGAGAGCGCAGCGATAGCGTCGAGTACGAATTCATACGGGATAGCCTTACGCCGTTTGCTTGCGAACCGCGGATCTTCGTCAGAGGGAGTGGGAGGATTGCGGCGAGGGATTGGCATAGAAGTTATTCTAGGACGCACTTCGCATTGACGCACTACCCCCAGAACCGAGCGACTCCCGCTACAAGCCGTCTCATAAATAGTCTGAGCGAGGGAATTCGAATTCCCTCAGGGGCTAAAGCCCAATGGTTAGGACGCTTGGAGCGGCACGGCTGAAGCCGTGCCCTTTCAAAGCGCATCTATGAGACCAGCTCTAGTGCAAGTGAGCACTCGGACCCTCACTGCACCGGCTGCTGTTCACCGGCCAGTTCTTCCAGCAAGCTCTTCAAGCGCGTAAGAATCGGCTCGGGCTGCTTTTCTTTCAACGTGAACTTCAGGATGCCCGCGGGAGTGAACTGGCTGCCGGGTTCTCCCTGGACGAAGCGGGCCAAACGTTCGGGATCGACAGCGGCTTTCTCGGTGAAACGAATGCTCACGGCGTCGCGGCGGCGCTCGATTTGCGCCACACCAATACGCTGGGATAGCAGCTTCAGCGCGGCATAGTCCAGGAGATTGCGTACAGGTGACGGAGGCGTGCCATAGCGATCACCCAATTCTCCGGCGACGTCGAAAAGTTGCGCTTCGGTCTCCACCCCGGCGACGCGCTTGTACATGCGCAGGCGCTGGTTCTCTTCCTTGATGTAGTCGGCGGGGATGCGGATGTTGAGTCCGAGATTGAGCTGAGTCTCAGGCGTGTCCGGTTCGACTTCGCCCTTGAGCTCGCGCACCATGCGCTCCAGCATGGAGGTGTAGAGTTCGAAGCCCACGGCTTCAATGTGTCCACTCTGCTCGCCTCCCAGCAGGTTGCCGGCGCCACGCAATTCTAAGTCAAGAGCTGCAATCTTGAAGCCTGCACCCAGGTCGCTGAATTCTTTCAGCGCCGCCAGCCTGCGCCGCGCCAAGTCGTTCAACTCGCGGTCCGGCGGAATCAGCAGGTAGGCATAGGCGCGACGGTCTGAGCGGCCTACGCGTCCGCGTAATTGATATAGCTCGGACAGACCGTGGCGATCGGCACGATTGATGATGATGGTGTTGCACAGCGGAATGTCTAACCCGTTTTCGATAATGGTTGTCGCCACCAGGATGTCGGCTTCATGCCGCATGAAGGCGAGCATCACGCGCTCCAATTCGGTCTCGCCCATCTGACCGTGTCCGATGAGGATGCGCGCCTTGGGCACCATCTCGCGGATCTTCTCGGAAATCTCGTAGATGCTCTCGACACGGTTGTGGACGAAGTACACTTGCCCGCCGCGCTCCAACTCTTTCTCGATGGACGATCGAATGAGTTTTTCGTCCCATGCCGCAACTACGGTCTGGATCGCCATGCGGTCTTTGGGCGGGGTCTCGATCACGCTCATATCGCGCAGGCCGAGCAGCGACATGTGCAGCGTGCGCGGTATGGGCGTCGCTGACATGGTGAGCACGTCGACTTCCTTGCGCAACTGTTTAAGCCGCTCCTTGTGCCGGACGCCGAAGCGCTGCTCCTCGTCCACGGTCACGAGGCCGAGATTATTGAACTTCACGTCCTTTGACAGCAGGCGGTGGGTCCCGATGACGATGTCTATCTCGCCTGCCTCGACCTTTGTCAGCGTTTCCTTTTGCTGCTTGGGAGTGCGGAAGCGGCTGAGCATGTCAATTTTGAGTGGGAACGCGGCGAAGCGCTGGCGGAAGGTGTTGTAGTGCTGGAAGGCGAGCACCGTGGTAGGTGCGAGCACTGCGACCTGGCGACCGTCTTGCACCGCCTTGAACGCAGCGCGCATGGCCACCTCGGTCTTGCCATAGCCCACGTCGCCGCACAGCAAGCGGTCCATGGGAGTGGACGCCTCCATGTCACGCTTGACGTCGAGGATGGCGTTCATCTGGTCTTCGGTCTCGCTGAAGGCGAAAGAGTCTTCGAACTCGCGCTGCCATTCGCTGTCGGAGGCGAAGGCGTGTCCTTGCGCGGTCTTGCGCACGGCGTAGAGTTTCAGCAATTCCTCGGCCATGTCCTTCATGGCCTTCTTCACGCGCGCCTTGGTCTTCTGCCACTGCGCGGTGCCGAGCCGGTTCAGCACCGGCTTCACGCCCTCTGACGAGCGGTACTTCTGCACCAGGTCCAGTCGCGTGAGCGGCACGTACAGACGCGCACCTTCGGCATACTCCAGCACCATGAACTCGGCGGCGGCGCCGTCTTCCTGTGGAACTTCTTTCAGGCCTTGATACTGTCCAATGCCGTGCTCGACGTGTACGACGTAGTCACCGACCGCCAAATCGCGGAAGTCGGAAAGAAATGCCGATACCTTCGACTTCTGGCGCTGCGGGCGGCCCAGCGAGACTTCGGGCTCATCGAACAGGTCGCGCGATCCGAAGAGAATCAGGTTGGATTCCGGGAAAACCACCCCATCAGGCACGTAAGCCTTGACGATGGTGGTGGCTGCCACGTCGTCAGTGAAGTAGGTAGACTCGTCCACATAGACTTCCTGACCGGGCTTGGGGGTGCGGCTGCCAATGCGGAACGATAAGTTGTATTCGTTGAAGACGTCGGCCAGACGCTCGACTTCGCCGGTGCTGGCAACCGCGAACACAACGCGCTTCCCATCGCGGGTGAGCTTGGCAACCTCCTCCGTCATGGCAGCCACCGAGCCGTGGAAGCGCATTGTCGGTTGGGTCTGCAGCGTGAGGTGCTCGTCGTCGGTCGAGTCCTCGATGCCAAGTTGCTCAATCGCAAGAGTCGGCAACTGCTGCAGCGCTTCCTGCCACTGTTCGGGACTGAGGTAAAGATCTTCAGGGCGCACCAGGTTGCCGATCAGGCTGCGTTCGTGCGCCTCGGTCAGTTTGGTCCACCAGATGTCCTGGGACTCGGTCAGGGCGTCGGGTTCGTCGAGAACCACGGTTGCCCCAGGGAGCAGGTCAAAGAAGCTGCGATCGGCTCCGGCAACGGGCGCGTAGAGTTCCCAGCCCGGAAATACACTCATTCCAGTGGAGCGGACCGCCTTGTCGATCATGTCGTCATCGCCTTCGAGGCGATGGCCGGAGAGGCGTGCGTTGATGGCCGCGAGGGTGTCTTCGTCCACCGGAGTTTCGGTCAAGGGGAGCAACACCGCCTCTTCCGTGGACGCGGCCGAGCGCTGAGTGGCGGGATCGAACTTGCGGATCGATTCGACTTCATCGCCAAACAACTCGATGCGCAACGGCCGTTCCGATTCCGGAGCATACACATCGAGCAGTCCGCCGCGATGGGCGAACTCCCCCGGCATCTCGACCACATCCACCTGGTTGTAGCCAGCCAGGCGAAGGTGCCCGACCAGGCGTTCGGGGTCCATCGTTTCGCCGCGGCGAACGATGCGCGCCAGGTCGGCATAAAACGAAGCGTCGCGCAGGCGCATGCTGGCGGCGAAGAACGGCGTGATCACCACACTGGCCACGCCGGTCGCAATTTTCCATAGCGCCGTGGCGCGCGCTTCCTGGATCTCGGGATGCGGCGACTGGTTCTCGAAGGGCAAGACGTCGTAGGCGGGTAGTCCGATGACCGACTCGGGAGAAAGCGCTCCCGTCAATTCCGCCAGCGAGCGCACCACCGGGAGCAGGTCATCCATGGCTCGGTTGTCGCTCACCACAATCACCAGCGGATGAGAAGTCGCACGATGCAGTAGCGAATAAAAGAGGGCCTTGCCGGTGGGAGTCAGTCCGGAAACACGAATCCGCCCCGTGCCACCCTTGACCCGGGCTATGGCACGCAGAAACGCAGGAGACTTTTCCACGTCCGCAAAAATATCGCGGACGAACGGGAGGATCACTTTGTCATTCTAACAGCCGGAAATGGAGCACTCAGAATTCGAGGTGTAGCCGCAATCCGGGAACGCTGACGGGGCCGCGATCGCGGTTATAGCCGGGGTTGTTGATGTGCTGGTAATCAACAGCGAAATACAATCCTCGCCAGGCGTGGATGGTGTAGAAGGCTTCCTCGATGGTCTCGCGACCGTAGTTCAGTCCGCCGTCGCCGAGAATGAATCCCAACCCGCCATCGGCCAAGTAGGTTTGGTGGTAGGCGCCGATTCCGTTGGAGATGAAGGTTGCGCCCATGCGATCGAGGCTGCGATGCCAGCGTGTTCCCTTGGAGTAGATGCCCAACTGAAGCGTGCTGTCGGCCTCGGTGTAGGCAAAGGACTCGTGCTGACCTTCGTTCCATCCCCAGCGGCCAAAGGCCCAGACATCGCTGGAAAACTCCTGCTGAAAGTTGATGCCGAAACCGTACTTGATCGTTCCCTGTTTGCGAGTGGCGACGATATCTGGCGGCTGCGTTGGGTCCGCGAGGTAGATCGCGATGGCATCGCGATACGTGCCCATGTAGGCGTGGTTAACGAAGTTGAGGAGGCGGATCGACGTATCTTTGTTCTTAAGCAGTTTGTAACGCAGTTCCAACTCGATGTTTTCGGCGCGCGCGCGAGCCACGTCGGCGTCGAGGTTGGGCCCGTTGGCGATTTTGGGCATCAAAGCTTCCGCGAAACGGATCCCCCAGTTACGATCTTCGTAATCGAAAATCGCTCCTACCGTGTAGCCACGAGTGTCGGCGGCGTAGTCCCATGCGCCATTGTTGGCGGCAGTCCAGTTCAGGAACTGGTAGTGGCTGTCGGATCCGCCGACGTTGTTGTCGAAGAAGTCGGCCACGGAGAACTTGCCGAAGCGAATCTCCAAGCGACGCGCTGGAAGCTGCGTGGCCAGTGTGAGTGGACGGCGCGGAATTTCAATCTTCTGTTTGGAAAAGGGAATGATCTGCTGGAACATCAGCCTCGCGATGTAGGGCGCAGTGCCGACCTGAGGGTTGCGTACAACGTCGAGATTGGTGAATCCCGCCAGTCCCAGCGCGCCGCTGATGCCTCCCCATCCGGCCTCTTCGACATCAAGATACAGAATGGAATTCGGAGTGAACTCGTAGCCTGTGAAGAGCGTCAGAACGCGCGACGTGGCGTGCTCGGCAGTGTCGTGCAGGCTGTTTGTTCCGCTGTAGGCGGCGTAGAAGTCGCCATGTGCCTGGAAGACGAAATTGGCCTGTCCCGAGACCCACCATTTCGCGGTGTTGGAGTGCTCGAAGAAAGTGTCACGGGGTGCGGGGGCATCCGGAGTACTGGCGTCGGCAGGGGCGTCCTGTGCCCACAGAGTCACGGACACAGCGGCGAGGCAGGCGAATGCGGCGATGGCATGGGCCAACTTGGGCAGCCAAAGACAAAAGGTTGCCACCCATGAATCGCTCCGATTTGGACATGCCTGTCTCACGCGCTTTGCCTTGTATTTTCCATCTTCAGCCTGGCTGGTTTCATGCGTAAATGGCGATCATTTCAGTTTCACACGACTTTGTTAAGGACAGGTTACTGCTTTCGCTAGAGCCGAAGCGGACATCTTCCGCGATGTCTTTCGAACCGTGAATTAACCAGCGATAGCGCAGTTCCGATTGGTTGCCTTCAGCAACGAACCAAGTGAGGCGCAGCGTGCGGCGGTTCTCGTTATCAGCGCGGATATTGAACATGGGGCCGTCCCCTGAGATTCTGCGATGCCGGGCAAGAGTCTCCGGAGGGAGGCGCTCTCGCTCATATCACGGTTCTGGTCCGTGATGCGGCGAGAGGAGAGGATCAGGCTCTACTCGGGCGGCACAACACGAAACCGCTGGCAGTCTGCGTACGACTTGGAGGATCTTGTGTGACCATTTCGCTCATGGGTCCAAGGCAACTGCATGTCATAGTTTTTATAGCATACTGGGGTAGGGTATAGGCAAGTGATCGTGACAACAGATTGTCCATCGCGACCGCGAGAAACTGCTAAGCCGGTGAAGGAGACACGGGACCAGATCGAGGCCGTGGAACGCGTCCGTGTTGTTTCAGGGCTGTTCCTTGGTGGATCCGGCGAGTTTGGGATGTTGGGCAGTCCAGCAACTTTCAGAGCCTCGGCAGGCCTGCATAGCGGCGATCGCCGCATGAAGCGCGGCCTTCTGTTCTGCGGTCAACGTAGTAAAGGTGTTGCGCAACTCAAAGGGGTCAGCGGCAAGGTCGTGATATTCGCGGTCGCCATCAGCGTATTCGACATAGAGAGCCGTGGCTGTGCGCATCGCCTCGTAGGTCGGCGGGTTGCCGGAGCGCACCGCGGGAGCGTCAGGATCTTCCGGCTCGTGGCGCGGGCCGTGGTGTTCTACAAGTGCGGCAGTACGCCAGTCCGCGACTCTCTGACCGCGCAACAGCGGTGCCACGCTGTGACCGTCGACACTTGCCGGCGAGGCGACTCCGGTGAGATCCAGAAAGGTCGGGTAGAGATCGATGTTTTCGACGATGTCGTCCACGATTCGCCCGGCTGCAACTCCCGGGCCAGTGATGACAAGGGGGACATGAATGTCGGTATCGAAGGCGGTCATCTTTCCCGGCATCAGGCGGTAGTCGCCCATGTGATAGCCGTTGTCGGAGCTGAACACGAAGTAGGTGAACTGCGCCTGACCGATGGCGGCGACCGCTGCCTGGAGAGCGCCGATCATGGCGTCCACGGCAAGCACCGATTGCGCGCGCTTGCGAAAGGCCTCGTCGATGCGCATCTTGTCGGCGGCGGTGAGGGCAGGCTGGCGGCTCAGCCAGCGAGGACCGGCGAGGTCTGGAGCCGCATCGAAAGCGGGAGTGCGCGGGACCGTGAGTCCGGAAAATGCGCTGGCGTCGCGCGGCGCTGGGGTATAAGGCGCGTGCGGTGCGAAGGTCGCAATCTCGATCACGAACGGCTGGCCTTTCGACTGCTTGATATATTGCCTTCCCAGTTCCGCCATCACATCGGTCAAGTAGTCCTGCGGCTTCATGCCGTAGGGCACGACCTGTCCATTCTGGTTGAGCGAGTAGTGGAACTCGGGGTAGCCATTCCCGGCAACATTCCAAGTGGTCCAACCGGGGGCTGCAGCATGGCGCGCAGGCTCATAGCCGTTGAGGTATTTGCCCATCATCGCGGTGCGATAGCCAGCCGACCACAGCGCCGTGGCAAATGTGCTGTGCTCGCGACCAAAGCCGACAAATGCGAGGTAGCCTCCATCGTCGCCCTGGTTCTTGAAGATGCCGGTGTTGTGGGGAAAATTGCCCGTGAAGATCGACGACCGCGACGGGCAACACAGCGAATCCGTCACGAAGTAGTTGGCGAAGGTGACGCCATCTTTCTCCATCTGGAGAACGTGCGGCATGAACTGCAGCAGATTCATGGACAGGTCGTCGGTGAGCACGAAGACGATGTTGGGATGTTGTGCTGAATTGGAGAGCGGCGGGGGCGGCGTGGCGGGAACGCTCGCCGGAGGCGCGCTCATCGGAGCAGAAGCCACTCCCGCATTGGCTGATTTTGGCTGGCCGAAACTGGGGTCTTGCGTCTTGCATGCCGCAACGACTTGAGGATCGACTTGCGGCACGGGCTTGCCCGACTTACGCGACCGGGCACGGCCATTCAGGATGGGATCAACGCAGTCGCGCCACAGCCCGCTCCCGGAACTTGCGCCTCCCGGCACAAATCCGGCTTTGGTGCAGGCCGTCTTGATTTGTTCGCAGGGCTGCTGACCTTGCGCGGCTGGAGCAGCGAAGAGAACAGCTAATGCAATTGTTGTAACACCGAGGCGGGCGATGCGATTGCATGATTGAGGCATAGCGGCTCCTCCCCCCATCATTTCCCGGCGGCTTGAAAGACGGCGAGCATTTTATCGCAAACTCCACGAAGAGGTACGCCGCAACAGAGTGCGCCACCAGCGCCGAAAAGCCAGCCAGACTACACCCACTCTAAGGAACTCCATTGCGGGAAAGAGCGCGGCAACCGTGATGGTCATCACTGACGACGGGCTGGCCGGAGAGTAGCCTACAGGTGGAACAGTTAGCTCGCCTGGGGGTGCCCCGTGGCCGCGAGTCGAGCAACGAGGCCGGTGACTAGGGGTTGCAATTGGTTGGCAACCGCCCTCTCTCCCTGCTCCAATCTCGCACACCCGACCGCCATGGCATCAAGGGTGCACAACTGCGAGTTGCTGCAATCCACGCGCGTTAGCCCACCGGATTTGCCTTCACCGTCACTCGACTGCCAGATACGTATTCTTCGCGACAGCAGCAAAGCGCGGCGATTTTCGGGTACGTCCGAGGCCTCTGCCCTATTGCGGCAGAGCGACATATTGGTTCGCGGGATCACCCTCAGCTAAGGGGGATGTATGCGGTATCACTCGATGCAACCGAAGCCGATTCGCCTGCTGACTTCGTTTGGGCTCTATTTCGCAATGCTTGCCACGGCACTGGTCCTGGCAGTGATGGCCGCTTGGTTGGCGACGGGACGATAGCGAGAGTCTGCAACTGTTGTTCTGAATCGCGATCGCGGCAGTAGTTCCTGACGACGCCGTCTGCTGAGCGCCAGGGGCTGGACCTTATCGCTCGTGAACCGCGAGAACCATGAGCCAAACCTTGTAAATGAATTGGTGACCCGCTGAGTCAATGGTGATGAAAACTCGCGGCCCGGCTGGCGAACGCGCCACCCGCGCCGATTGACAGGGTCGAATTGCGACTCTACTATGTGAGGAAGGGCTGGACGCAGTCACGTCCGGCCTTTCGTGTGGATGCTGCAGGATTTTCGCAGCAGCGAGCAGGTTTCCTGCCTTTGAGACGGCACACCAAGTGCCGCTCGCGACCGTTGGCGGTGTAGCTCAGGTGGTTAGAGCGACGGTCTCATAATCCGTAGGTCGTAGGTTCGAGTCCTACCGCCGCCACCAATCAAATCAACAACTTCCGCAGGAACTTCTGCCTCTTTGTCCGGTACAGGTTGCGTCTGGGTTGCGGATTGTTGCGGGGTTGTGGTCACCTGCTGATCCCGAACGTCAAGCCGATCGACGAATGAAATATTGGCTCCCGGGAGCCCTGCGCGGACGGGACAACATCTTGAAGCGGCAGTTAGTTCATGTCGGCGCCTTCAACCTGAGCCTGATCCTGCGCAAGTTGCTGGGCGCGGGCACGCCGCGAGAGCTGAGGAACCGCCTTGGCATGCACATTTTGCAAGTCTTTTTGCGGCTCTCGCGTCGGAATGTTCACCACCGGTTTTGTCGAAGCCGTATCTGCGCGGCAGAAGCCAGGCACTTTGTAAGATCGCGGACCCGACAATACCGCACGTCGTGCAGAAAATCAGCTAGTTCCACCACGGACTGCTAGTGCTGAATTCAGATTCTTTGGTCGAATGGAAAATGGCAGTGTCGCCTGGCTTAATGTTGCGAGTCCATAAACCCTTGTTTTTGTCGTTCAGCGCCCACTTACCTATACCAAATGCGGTTAGCCAGTTCTCCGGCGGACCGGTAAATCTCCATGTTTCACTCATAGTCGGTCGTATTTAGTGGCTCTTCCTCGTGCTTTCTCAATGGGATATTTTCGTTTATTACCCTCGATTTTTTCCTGAACCGTGCGCGCCACGTCGATTTCCGCGACGTTGGCGAGGCTAAGGCAGAAGCAAAGTACATCGGCGAGTTCCTCTTCAACCGCCTTCCTGAAAGCAGCATCCGATTTGATGGATTTCTTTACTTGTGCCGGGCCTTTCCAGAGAAAAAGCTCCAACAATTCGGAAGCTTCTATACAAATAGCCACTGCCAGATTTTTGGGATCGTGAAATTTCTTCCAGTCGCGCTCATCCCTGAAGTCCTTGAGGAGTTGCTTCAGCTTGTCAATCGTCGTTGTTGAGTCGGAATTCATATCGGTGTTTTTAGCAACAGAGTCAGGCGCACAATTCCAAAGCTCATGTACCCTGGATTGTCGTCTAGGTGAAATCAAAAAAGTCTGCCAACAGCAACCCGTTTGCCGTTCGACTGCCCGCATCGATCCAGCAGACCTCCACTGAAGGGAACTTTCGTAAACCGGGCACGAGTGAACTGTATTCTTGCTGTAGACTCTCCCCGTGCCAGTCCGGGCTCAAGAATACAACGCGGACCCGTTCCGGATTGAAGTATCTGACGAATGCGCTGCAGACCTCAACTACGTTCGGCATGTTCTTTGCAGCGTTCGGCTGGAGTGCACTAGCGAAGTTCCATCGCCTGCCAAGGCGCGACGTATTTGCGATAATCTTGTCTGCGGTTTTTTGAAGGAAATTTGTCGGAGCGTCTTGTCCGTGTTGCTTTCTGCGGATCGTTTCTCCCATTTCATGCGGGGAGGTCAGACGCAGGTACAGGCACCTGTCATTGGATAACCGGTAAAAGTCCGGTATCTTGTTGTCCCGCGGAATGATGCCAGCGGTTCCCAGTCGAACATCACGAAACATGCTCCTCAGCTGATTGCTTTTTCCTGAATTCGGCTCACCCACAACGAACAACGCACGTTCGAAATGATAGGAAGGCATCGTTTCTCCCCTTATCTGTTTGAGACCGCCGCGCCCAAAATCCAACTCAGCAGCTCATTGTCGCTTTGTATTTTCGCAGACTCACGGGCGCGCTAGACCATCTCATGTGTAGGCTACCGTGGACTTTTCTGATGCAGCATGCAGCCTAGCGAAGATCATCCTACTACCGAAATAGGATAGTCTGTGATCTCCGACACAGGAGTGAGCGAAGCGGTCGCCGATGTGTCCTCCCACCTGGAGCCCGCACGCTGGACCACACCGCTCTGCGAGCCTGTTAAGCGAGTGGTGAAGTGTGGTCGATTAGTTAACGGACTGGCTGGTGTGGCGGCGGCGCGGTTCACACAGGGATAGAAAGTTCTTCTCCGTTCGCAAGCAAAACGACAGAACCGAATGGGGCATCCGATCGGCAGAGTTGCTTGATCTGGGCATCAAGATGTTCCTCGTCCGGCTCTGCCCACAATCTGCATAAGTCACCGGGAGGAAGGTTCACCTGCTGTGCGCCGATTTTCTCTGGGCACCACGTATTGCTGAGTTGCAACTGGAATGTTCCGGCGCGGATCGCTGCGTGGATTCCACTCGGAATGGTTTTCCATACCGGATTGCGGAGCAACAGGCACTCGTCGCTCTCATTCTTGAGTTCGATCCATATTTTTCGCTTGTACGTGGCTTCTGGATCGATTCTTAATTCTCTCCTGAACGTTTTCAGTCGGATTCTGCTTTTCCCGACGGCGACATCTGCGTCTTCAATCGCGGCCGCAAAGTCCCCAGCTTGGAGCCAATCCGATTTGTATTCTGTCTTGACGGCGCAACCCGCTTTCCTCAAGCGATCGGCCAAGGCTTGTCGGGCCGTGGCGTTGTCAGAAAGACGGATCAGGTGCCGCCCATCTATGTCGCTGAATGTGCGATAAGACCCCAGCGAGACAAGGACGGTGCGATCAGGGTACTTACCAAGGGCCATGCCTGCCTCGAACAAGACATTCGGGCGAGGCTGCGGAGTAAGGACTCTTTCATCGTTGGTGTCGTCGGGCTTTAGGTAGCGTTTGCCGACTCGTGCCAGATCGTCGCCTGTGAGGATGACAACGGCAGCCTGAGCCATCGAAAATCCCGCTTCGAGCGCTTCACCGATGTAGGGAGAGGGCTTGCTCGTCGCGCCTATGACTTCTTCCCACTCCATCGGAGCCAGATCGATCGCACGAAGGAAGTCAAAGACCGCAGCGCGAGCTTTTGAATTGCGGCCATATACAACGAAGACTCTCCGGCTGTCGATGCTGGTGGACGCGGTCATTGTTCTGCTTGCCTCCGAAGACTGATCGTTCTGTTGTAAGGCCTTACCCAGTAGCTCACATATGACGGCACGGTGTGTGCCTTGCACATCCGTCTCGCCAGTCCCATCATGCTGTCGCACGAGCATTTGTGGCAGCCAGTCTAGCGTATAGCCTGTCGCTTTTGGCGGGGCGTAGACGCGATATTCATCCATCCCAATGTAGACGGTCGCGACCCGCTGCAGATCGACATTGTCGTCCGATCCGCGCAACCCACGAGTTTCGATAACAACTTTCGGCTGCATTACATGTCCTGTAACTGTTTGCCCGGAATCGTACCACGCTGCGCTTTGTTCCGGCTGTGCCACGGGCGCGCACCAACCACTTGTTTGCTCCGTGCCTCGCGCAATGTTTCTAACTTGGGAGTCACGGGCCATATGGAAATTGCGGCTCGGAGCGCGCCGCCGGGTCGGTTAACTATTCAGTAACGTATAGCCGAATTTTTCCCGAAAGATACTACCCCCGCAAACGGTTGGGTGGAGGACTTAGTCGCCCTATAACATAGGGCCTGCGCAACTGGGCGCGGGCCGGGTCGTTGGCGCTGAGGTGTCCGGCGGCGTTGTGGGGTGCCGTTCTCTGCCATGCGAAGTTAGACTATGCACATCTTGCAGGAGCAAGTCTTCTGGGGGCGAACCTTGAAGGTGCTTCTCTTGAGGAAGCCGACGTTACGGGAGCAATCTTCGACCGTGGCACTGTGTGGCCGGCGGGATTTGATGCTCTTGGACGCGGAGCGAAGTTGATCGAAGATCGTGCCCAAGTCCTCCCGAAAACGAAATAAACACTATTGGAGCACCGCGTCGAGGCAGGCCGATCGTCCTAGGGGCCAGATTGCGTCAGAATAGGGTTGCTTTCAGCATTGATTGACACAGGCCTTCATGGGTCAAAGAGTTTTTCCTGACAGAAGTGCGGTCACGTCCCGGAATGAAGAAATTCATGATTCAGTGGCACAGCAGGACAGGTGAATCACTGAAATTCAAACGGTTACGAATCCTTAGCGTGCTTTAAGTTCCGAATTCTGTGGTGACCCCACCAAGAGATCCTTTCGCTAACCTACGACGGCATTCCTCGTGAAGTGGAGCCACATGCCTATGGTATTAGTTCAGATCAGTGCGGGGCCTTCCGGCTGCCAACCCACCAAAGAGAGTTGTCTGCACCTCAAATGTTGCATTCGAATCCGAGCTCATCAAGGCGTGTTGAATTGCTTGATGGGGCTCTTGACCCCATCGCTTGTGCCATTGG
>DATBZX010000190.1:0-8717 GCA_036512955.1 Terriglobales bacterium | reverse complement strand
TTCCTGATCGTGATGTATCGACGTGAACCTCATGATTCCCGAAAGGGAGCAGGACGGGCCTGATAGATATGTGGAAGAACTTGCCACTGTTTCCCGAGCAAGCCTCGTCGATGGCGAGCCAGGTGGATGGACTTTACTTCCTGCTGGTCGCGGTGTCGGCGTTCTTTACGCTGCTCATATTCGTACTGGTGTTCGTGTTTGCGGTGAAGTACCGGCATTCGGTGCATCCGAAAGCAGAGCAGATTGAAGGCTCGCTGCCGCTGGAACTAACGTGGACGCTGATCCCGCTGGGCATCTCGATGATTTTCTTCGCGTGGGGAGCGTTGATCTACTTCCAGGAAGCGCGTCCGCCCAAGGGGGCGATGGAAGTGTATGCCGTAGGCAAGCAATGGATGTGGAAGTTCGAGCACGACACCGGACAGCGCGAGATTAACCAGTTGCACGTGCCGGTGAACCGCGACATCAAGATGATCATGAGCTCGCAGGACACCATCCACTCCTTCTTCGTGCCGGCATTCCGGATCAAGCAGGATGTGCTGCCGGGCCGCTTTACCTCGACGTGGTTCCATACAACGAAAGTAGGCACCTATCACTTGTTCTGCGCCGAATATTGCGGGACCGAGCACTCCGGCATGATCGGCGAAGTGGTAGTGATGGAGCCGACTGCGTATCAAGCATGGCTGGCGAATGGCGGGGCGACGGGAACCATGGCGGCGAATGGCAAGGAACTGTTCACGCAGTTGGGCTGCGCGACCTGTCATCGCTTTGACACTCAAGGACGAGGTCCGAACTTGACTGGAGTTTTCGGCAAGCCGGTGCAACTGGATGACGGGCGCACGGTGATGGCGGATGAGAATTACATTCGCGAGTCCATCCTGAATCCGCAGGCCAAAGTCGTTGCGGGCTTTAAGCCCATCATGCCGACGTTCCAGGGACAGGTGACGGAAGAAAGTTTAGGGGCGCTGGTGAGTTATGTGAAGTCGCTGACACAGCCGCAGCAGAATGCTGCTGTTGGAACTCCGCAGGCGGCAGCGACGAGCGAGAGCAACTAGATCGGAATTGAAAGATGTGCCGCCGGCTAAGCCGGCTGCTGGAAGAGACAGAAGAACAGATTCCCCGCGAGCTGAAGCCCGCGAGGAATGACAAAAATAGATGACTTGTTCGGCATGGCTGAAGCCAGCGCCCTTTCAAAACAAGTGAAGAGCCGGCTTTTCGGCTGTCCGTAAAGCGGGCTCGAGATTGAATAATGCAAGGTAACGCGGTGCTGAAGCGCCGCTCTACCCAGTACTTTGGAGCGGTTACGGCAGGTCGGAACCCGATCCAAAGTCTTTTACCCTGAGGGTGTGTGACATGGCAACTGCTGTACAGACGATGGTCGAGACGGAAAACTACCTGAATAACGGCTACGGTCTGAAGTCGTGGCTGTTGACGAGAGACCATAAGCGGATCGCGATTCTGTACCTCATCTCGATCACTGCAATGTTTTTCGTGGGCGGGTTCTTCGCGATGTTGATCCGGCTGGAACTGCTGACGCCCGCCGGGGACCTGGTTTCGTCCGACACCTACAACAAGCTCTTCACCATGCACGGAATCTCGATGATTTTCTTCTTCCTGATTCCGTCCGTGCCGGCGGTTTTGGGCAACTTTCTGATCCCGCTCATGGTCGGCGCCAAAGACCTGGCGTTTCCCAGGATCAATCTGCTGAGTTGGTACCTCTACATTATCGGTGCAGCATTCGCGCTGGTTTCGATGGTCATGGGCGGAGTGGACACGGGGTGGACTTTTTACACCCCATTTAGCACCACGTATTCGAATACCCACGTGATCGGGACGGCGCTGGGCATTTTTATAGCCGGGTTTTCGTCCATCTTCACCGGGCTGAACTTCATTGTCACCATCCATCGCATGCGTGCACCAGGATTGACGTGGACGCGGCTGCCACTGTTCTGCTGGTCGAATTATGCAGCCAGTCTCATCATGGTGCTGGGTACACCGGTCATCGCCATCACGATCCTGCTGGTTGCACTGGAGCGCCTGTTCCACATTGGCGTGTTCAATCCGGCGCTGGGCGGCGATCCTCTGCTGTTCCAGCACCTGTTCTGGTTCTATTCGCATCCGGCGGTGTACATCATGATTTTGCCGGGCATGGGCGTGATCAGCGAGATCGTGACCTGCTTCTCGCGCAAGCGGGTGTTCGGCTACGAGTTTGTCGCGCTGGCGTCGATAGCGATCGCGGTGCTGGGGTTCCTGGTGTGGGCCCACCACATGTTCGTCGCCGGCATCTCAGTGTATGCGGCGCTGGTGTTCTCGCTGTTGAGCTACCTGGTGGCAATTCCTTCGGCGGTGAAAATTTTCAACTGGACGGCCACGCTGTACAAAGGCTCAATACGCTACGACACTCCGATGCTCTACGCGTTCGGCTTCATGGGATTATTCACGATCGGCGGGTTGACCGGAGTGTTCCTGGCGTCGATAGGAGTCGACGTCCACGTAACCGACACCTATTTCGTAGTGGCGCACTTTCACTACGTGATGGTGGGAGGCATGGTGCTGGCCTACATGGGAGGATTGCACTTCTGGTGGCCCAAGATGACCGGGCGTATGTATCCGGAGGGATGGGCCAAGCTTTCGGCGCTGTTGGTGTTCGTGGGATTCAACCTGACGTTCTTCCCGCAGTTCATTCTGGGCTACATGGGCATGCCGCGACGCTACCATGCGTATCCGCCGGAATTCCAGGTGCTCAACGTGCTGTCGACGGCAGGCGCTTCCGTGCTGGCCGTAGGCTACGTTCTGCCCATGATTTATTTCCTGTGGTCGCTGCGGTACGGCGAGTTGGCTGGACCAAATCCGTGGAACGCGGTTGGCCTGGAGTGGATGACGCCATCGCCACCGCCTACGCAGAATTTTGACGAGACTCCGGTCGTGACCTGGGAAGCTTACGACTACGAGCATCAGCCGGACGAGGAGGTCCCCGTTGGCCACTAGCGATATCGAAATCGCTGAGCACTCGCTGCAACACCACTTCGCCGACATGGACCAGCAGAAGGATGCGTCCACGTTTGGCATGTGGCTGTTCCTGGTCACGGAGATCATGTTCTTCGGCGGCTTGTTCTGCGCCTACCTGGTCTATCGTTCGACGTATTACCAGGCGTTTGTCGCAGGCAGCCAGACCATGAACATATGGCTGGGAGCGACGAATACCGCGGTACTTATCTGCAGTTCGCTGTCGATGGCCCTGGGCGTGCGGTGCGCGCAAATCGGCAAGACCAAGATGATGGTCGTCCTGCTGCTGATCACCATCGTGTTTGGATTCGCATTCCTGGGAATCAAGGCAGTCGAGTATCACGAGCACTGGGAGCACCATCAGTTTCCGGGACCAAACTTCCAGTTCGAAGGCGCGGAAGCTGCGGGAGTCAATCCGCAGAACATTCAGATTTACTTCTCTCTGTATTGGGCGATGACTGGATTGCACGCGCTGCACATGATCATCGGGATTGGGCTGGTCACGTGGATCGTGATCGCGGGATGGCGCGGCGCCTATAGCCCGGACTATTACAGTCCGGTGGAAAACGTAGGCTTGTACTGGCACTTTGTCGATCTAGTGTGGATTTATCTTTTCCCGCTGCTCTACCTGATCAGCAAGAAACACGGCGGTTAAGCGAGGACGCATGTCAGTTGAAGAACATCGACAACACGTAATACCGACCAGCATTTATGTCGGAATATGGGCCGTGCTGATGGTTCTGACCGGCGTTACCGTGTTTGCCTCGTTCATCGAGCTGGGTGATTGGAACATCGTGCTGGCACTGACCATTGCCAGCATTAAGGCCACGTTGGTGGTGCTGTTCTTCATGCACCTCTATTACAGCTCGAAGCTCACCAAGGTCACCATGATTGCGGCGATCTTCTTTCTCTTCCTGCTGCTGGCGTTGAGCATGACCGACTACCTGACGCGCGGCTGGCTGACGAATCCCATGCGTTAAACAACGTTTTGCCGAAGGCGCTCCGTCCGCCGCGGCGGACGGAGCGCTTTTTTATTGGTCCAAACACTTCCAGCATCATGTCCCACAATGTGGCAGGAAAGTTAAGGCACGTCGAAGTAATAGCCCTGGCGGGCGCGGACGCGCATTTTCTGGGGGCCGGTGAGTTCCAAGCGCAACGAGTGATATCCGGGTGTCTCCTTCTGCGGCTGGAAAGAGACATTGTATTGGGTGCGCATCTGCTGCTCCATCTCGGTGAAGATGGTAGAGAGCTGCTTGTCGGAGGTGGCGACGTAAAACTGTCCGCCGGTTTCGTCTGCCAGTCGGCGCAACACCTCATCACCGGCGTAGGCTTGCTCCTGGGGTGGATCGAGAGGGCGAAAATCTGGATCTCCTGACGCTGAGCCAGGGCGATGACGTCGGGCATTCCGTGCAGGCTGTCGGTGTCTTCACCATCGCTGAACAGCACGATGACCCGCTGCGCGCCATCCTGCTCGCGCGCTTGCGGGAACTGGCCAAAACAGGCGGAGAACAGTCCGTCGTAGAGGTTGGTTGTGTAGCCCAGTTGTTGAATCCGCTCCACCGCCTGAAGCAAGGCAGTCAGATCGCCGGTCGAGGGCTGCCATACCTTCACATCGTGGCCGAACCCCATGAGGAAGGCGCGGTCGGTCTGCGGCCTGAGCACCTGCTGCAATAAGAACTGGGTAGCCAGCTTTTCGTGCACGACGTTTTTCTTCACCGAGTCGCTCACGTCGAGCAGGATGCCGATCTGCAGGGGAAGGTCTTCCGCGCGGGAAAACTGCCGGATCCGTTGTATGGCCGATTGGTCGTCGACGATGCGGAAGTCGTTGGCAGAGAGGCTGGTCACCAGTCGTCCATGCTCGTCGGCAACACTGAACTGGAAATGTACCTCGAGGACCGTGCTCCGGAAGGTGTACGCGGGGAGGATGGAATTGGCTAAGGTCCAGGATTGGTCCCCGGAAACGCCGCTCAAGGACGGGCTGGCGGCAACGCTGGTCGCCTCATTTTTTGGCACACTTCTATCCGGGCCGCTTCTCGACGGGTTGCCCATGCCGCGGGTGTCCGACGCACCAGCGGCCACGATCGAGAAAGCCGCAAGGAGAATCAGGATTCCGCCAATGAGACTCGTCCTACCCATAATGGCGTTATCGGCGGGCCTGAGACCGGGCTTGAGGCGCTTTCCGGAACCGTGACGACTAAAAACCACAAAGATGTTCGCGAAGGGACGCAGGTTGCAGAAAATATTCCGGGGGCCAAAGACTTAGGGAATCGTTTATCAAACTTTAATCACCCTGTAACAAGCCGGGATGTAACGTTAGAGCCGAGATGCTAGGACATGAGAGCTCTTCCAATACCGTCGGCTACAATACAGCCGTGAAACGAACCATATTTTCCGTCGAAGACGATTCGGACATATCCCGCCTGGTGCGCCACCACCTGGAGGCGGCTGGCTACGGCGTGCGTTCATTTCCGTCCACCTCTGGAGTGATCACCGAGGCCGAAAAGCAGTCTCCCGCATTGTTTCTGCTGGACATCATGTTGCCCGGTGGAGATGGGCTGGAATTATGCCGGCGCATCCGCCAAACTTCGGCGCTGTCGATGATTCCGGTGATTTTTCTCACCGCGAAGACCACCGAGTCGGACAAGGTCATCGGCCTGGAGTTGGGCGCCGACGATTACATTCCCAAGCCTTTCAGCCCGCGCGAGTTGGTGGCGCGCATCCGTGCCGTGCTGCGGCGATTCGAACGCCCGCTGGCTCCGGCGCTGGTAAAAGCCGGCGACATCGAGATCGACAGCGGTGGCATGACCTTGATGGTGCGAGGGGTGCTCACCCAGACCACGGCGACGGAGTTTCGCCTGCTGGAATACCTGGCGCGCCATCCCGGCCGGGTATTCACGCGGGACCAGTTGCTCGACGCCGTGTGGCGCGACACCCATTACGTGACACCTCGTTCGGTGGACGTCTACGTGCGCCGCATTCGTGAGAAGATCGAGGCGAATCCCGATGAGCCGCGCTACCTGAAGACGGTGCGCGGAGCAGGATACCGCTTCGAGGTCCCGAAACTGTGAAGAGCCGCATTTTTCTTAAGCTGTTCGCTGCCTCCCTGGTATTGATTGCGGCGTGCACGCTTACGATGAATGTGCTGATCCAGAAAGCCTGGGAAGGGATGCTGCGCAGCGAAATTGAAAGCTCGCTACGCCAGAAGACATTACTTTTTGCATCACGCGTTGCAAGCGCACCGCGCGAGTCTCTTCCAGAAATTACAAAAGAAGCTGCACGCGAGTCTGATGAGCGCGCCACGGTCATTGATTTCAGCGGCAGAGTTCTGGCTGATTCCGAGGCGGACCCGTCCTCGATGGAGAACCATGCCGCGCGTCCGGAATTTGCCTCCGCCCTGCAGGGGCAGGTGGGTACCGCGACCCGGGCCTCCCACACTGTGGGGGTTGATTTTCTCTATGAGGCCGCACCCTTTCCGGGAGGTGCGGTGCGATTAGCGCATCCACTCTCAGCCATTCGCGATGCCAACCGGCACGTGCGCAACGACCTTCTCAAAAGCTCTGCGGTAGCGGCTCTGATAGCACTGGTGTTGGCGTTCGTCGCCACGCAGTCAATTGGGCGGAGGCTGGCACGCATCACGGATTTTGCCGAGCGGGTGGCAGCCGGCGACCTGTCGGCGCGAATTGAAGAAGAATCGACGGATGAAATCGCGTATGTTGCGGCGGCACTGGACAAGACGGCGCGGAAGCTGGAGGAAGGCTTCCGTAACGTGGAAGCGAGCCGGCAGACGTTGGAGGCGCTGCTGAACTCGATGCAGGAAGCGGTGATTGCGGTTGCCGAAGACGGGCGAGTCCTTTGGGCCAATCAGCGCATGGAGCGCCTGCTGCCCAGCGGCGTCCGGCGAGGCGAACCATTGGTGCAGTCAGCCCGCGACCCGGAGATTCTGCGGGCGGTGCAATCGGCGCTCGAGACCCGCGACATCACGGTGGCTCGAGCCGCCAAAATCTTCTCGGGCCGCATCTTCGACGTGACCGCAGCTCCCATGCCGGGGGGAGGCGTGGTAGCCGTGATGCACGATCAGACGGAAGTTGAACGGGTGGAGAAGACGCGGCGCGATTTTATCGCCAACGTGTCGCACGAGCTGCGCACTCCGCTGACCTCAATCCAGGGATACGCCGAGACCGTCCTCGACGATGAAGGCTTGAGCGAGAGCACACGGGAGTTCGTGGAGATCATTCGCAAGAACGCATTGCGAATGTCACGCCTGACCGAGGACTTGCTGGTGCTGGCAAGGGTGGAGTCGGGCGAGCGGGGCCTACAGTTGCAATCGGCGACGCCCCCTGAATTGCTCGAAGAGGCAATGCAGACATTTCAGGAAATCGCCGACAGCCGCGGGATCGAACTGGCGGTGACGAATACCTCCAGTTCTTCCGTGCTAGTTGACCGCGATGCGATCCACCAGGTGTTTGGCAACCTCATCGACAACGCCATGAAATACGGCGAGGGCGGACGCAAGATCCTGGTCGGGGCGTGCGATACCGAAGAGGGAGTGCAGTTTTACGTGCGGGATTTCGGAGCGGGAATTCCCAGCGAGCATCTGCCGCGACTGTTCGAGCGCTTCTACCGCGTGGACAAAGCGCGCTCACGGGAATCGGGCGGAACGGGATTAGGACTGGCGATTGCCAAGCACGTGGTGAGGGCGCACGGCGGGACGATCAAGGCTGAAAGTGAACTGAATCATGGCTCGACGTTTTCCTTTACTTTGCCGCGCGAAGAAGTTGAGGTGCGGGCGTGATTGTTGTAAAGGTGTGGATCGACAGCCCTAAGAGTTGAAAGCCCGGGTCATTTGTGCGTCGCGAACGGCACGGCTGCAAAGGCTGCGGAGACCACCGGGCGAAGTTTAATCCCACATTATGGGATGTACCACATAGTAGGACTTCCATCGCAGTCGCGATTTGCAGCCCCACGATCTGAAGTCAGAACCAGCCGCCGAACGGAGGCTAACCCTCTGCACGAAAGTGCCTTTTGACTCGAAATTCACCCATCTGTAACAGGACTGTAATAGTTGCAAGGTAGAAATCGTAGGAGGACTTGCTAGGAGGAAACTACGTGATTCGCTCTCTCAGGGTGATTCTCTGCACTATTCTGCTCGCCACTTGCGCCCTGGCGCAGACTACCTTAAACGGGGCTGGCGCCACCTTCCCTTATCCGATTTATTCGAAGTGGTTCAGCGAGTACCACAACCAACATTCTGATGTTCAAGTGAACTACCAGTCGATTGGTAGCGGCGGCGGCATCCGGCAGGTGCAGGCCGGCACCGTGGACTTTGGTGCTACCGACGGCCCGATGACCGATGAGCAGATTGCTGCGTCGAAAGTGAAAGTCCTGCACGTTCCGACGGTGCTGGGCGCGGTTGTGCCTGCCTACAATATTCCCGGAGTCACCCAGGAAGTGAAATTCACGACGGAGATTCTGGCGGGCATCTTTCTGGGCAGGATCTCCAACTGGAGTGACCCGGCAATTGCCAAAGCGAATCCGGATACCAAGTTTCCCAACCAGAGCATCACCGTGGTCCATCGGTCGGATGGCAGCGGAACTTCGTACATCTTTACCGACTACCTTTCGAAGGTGAGTTCGGACTGGCAAGGAGGGCCCGGCAAGGGTACTTCGGTGAAGTGGCCAGTGGGCGTGGGGGGAAAGGGCAACGAAGGCGTGGC
>DATBZX010000189.1:0-5364 GCA_036512955.1 Terriglobales bacterium | reverse complement strand
TGCGGCGCACCGAGTCGGGTGAAGCGAGCCTGCAGAAGCCAACTGTGGTTGGCGGCGGAACCCTCACCGGCAGCCTGGTGGCGGCAGCGCGGTAAGCCGCGTTGTAAGAACCCCCCGAAAAGCAGATTCCCCGTGGGCTGAAGTCCACGGGGAATGACAATTTTAGGGGACCGTTACGGCACCCTTCGACTTCACTCAGGGCAGGCTCTGAAGCCGTGCCCTTTCAAAACATTTCAAACACCAGCAGCGACTACGCGGGCACCACAATGCCGTCGAGGTTGCGATGTAGGCGCTGGTCGTGCACTCGTCCCACGATGGCCCCGTTCATCACTGCCTGGAACGCTGCCTGAAATTGATTCATCTCTGCTGGCGTGCCCACGGTGATGCGGACCCAGTCGCGCATCGACGGCCAGGGACGTCCGATGTAGACGTTTTGATGCGCCATGGCGGCGATGACGTCACCGGCCGGCTTGCCCGCATTGACCATGAAACAGTTGGAGACCGAGGGCAAGTACTTGTAGCCCTTGCTGTCGAGCCACGCGAAAGTGGATTCGCGCGTTGCCGTGTTGATGCGCTTGCGCTCGGGCACCAGCGTCGCGTCATTCATGCTGGCGATGGCGGCGGCGGAGGCAGTCACCGGCATCGCATTCCATCCTCCGTAAGCGTCGATCTTCTTGAGGAGGTCAGGACGACCGACGGCGAAGCCGCAACGCAGTCCGGCCATGCCATAGAGCTTGGAGAACGTGCGCAACACGATGATGTCCTTGTCAGCCTTGACCAGGTCGAGCGTCGTGGGCGCATCGCAGAAATGAATGTAGGCTTCGTCCACCATCACGACGGAGCCCTTCGGCTTGTTCTCCAGCAGATACTCGATGTCGGAGTGGCTGGTGAGGGTGCCCGTCGGATTGTTCGGCGAACATACATAGAAGATACCGGCGTCTGGAGCGGCTGCCAGCATGGCCTTCACGTCGTGCGACCAGGTCTTGGTGAGCGGTACACTCACCACGCGTGCGCCCACGACCTGGGCGGCGCGGGTACCGGCCTCGTAGCCCGGATCGGCGGTGACAAAACTTGCCTTGGGCGACGCGAACGCAGCGACGGCGTAGTAGAGAGCGGGACTCGATCCTCCAAGGGGAGCCACGTATTCCGGCTTGAGGCCCTGCTGCGCGGCAAAGGTGTTGACCAGATTTTCGGTGAGGTCGAAGAGATAGCGTCCGCCGTCGCGCGTGATGCTGGCCACGGCTTGGCGCGCGACCGCGGCGGGACCGAGTGGGTTCTCGTTGGCGTTAAGCAGCACTCCGCCCTTGGGAGGCGACCTCAACTGGGCGTAGGCGAGCATGGGCTCGGTAACGATGCGTCCGGCGAGCGCAGCGGAGGCGACGGCTGACAGTTGCAGGAACGATCTTCGGGAGTATGGCGACAGTTGTTTCTGGTTCGACATGGTCCACCTCGCCTGAAAAAGGAATGGGCCCTACGTGCTGTGCGGCGCCACTCCCGCTCCGGTTTGGGTTATCTTACCCCAGAATTCGAAAGCGGCAATGACGAAAGAACACGGTTGAATGGCCTGCTTTCGCGTGGGAAGACAAAGAGCAGATCCCCCCGGTCGCTAGGGCGACCGAGGGATGACAAATCTTGAAATGGTCGTGCTGTTGTGCAACGCATGAATCCCACTCATTCGAAAACCGCGAATGAGTGGGGCACCCAGTTCTTGGCAGATCTAAAAAACAGATCCCCCGGTCGCCAAGACAACCGAGGGATGGCAAATAATGATGGAAGTTAGAGTCTCGCGCGAACCGCACGGTCTACTACATCACCTACACCCCCATGATCGCCTTCACCTTGCCTGACTTGATGGCCTTCACCAGCTTGTCGTAGTCTTGCTCGGTCTGGTCGCCGTACGCTTCGGCCCAGGTAGCCAGCGCCTTGTCGAGCACAGGCGTGCTTCCGCAATAACCCGCGATGGCAGCGGCGTCGCCGGCGCGGGCGTGGGCCCGAGCGAGCAGAGTCCCGCAAGCCCAGGCGTAGAAGTTGAAAGACTCACCGGTCAGCCACTCGACCGGAACCGATGCCTTCATGTTCTTCATCTGGCGCACGAAATACGGACGGCCATCGACTCTCGTAATGCCCAGCATGATGTCGCTGGAAGCCTGCAAAGCCCGTTGCCCGACCACCACGCGCTTGCCTTCGTGCTTTCGATATTCCTCGGGCAAGGGAGGAAGATAGGGCGCGTGGGCGGGGGACGCGCACTCTTTGATTTGCAGAAACAACGGATCGTCATCGCTGTTGCCGAACAGCAGGGCCAGGTAGGCCCGCGTGCCCACACTGCCGACACCGACGACGCGGTGGCCAACATCAACCACGTGATAGCGGCTGAGCATGTAGCGGCGCTCCAGCGGCAAGGACTCGGCGTATTCGTTGAGCCCGTCGATGATCTTCTCGCGGGTCGCCTCGTCCACATGGGTGAGCACCGGGGGATCTTCCTTCAAGCGCCAACCGCCGGAAACTCCCCGCTCGGAAATCTTGACCAAAAGAGTGGCGTTGGTTTGCCGCTTCGCCTTGGCTACACACTTGGCAATTATGGCACTGGACTTGGGATCCATTTCGAAGAGCGGGTGCTTGCGGTCGGGATAGGCGTGCAGGTACCACACGTCGAGTACGCCCATGTCTTGCAATCTCCCGGCGTTGAAGCGATAGCCCTCGACCGTGCGCATGACAGCATCGGCGCGCTCTTTCCTGTTCAAGCCGTTTTCGCGTGCCGCCACATTAACGCTGGCTACGAGGCGTTTCAAGTCCCACTCCCACGGCCCGATGGTGACCTCATCGAAGTCGTTGAGGTCGAAGATGACGTCGCGCTGCGGGGTACCGTAGAGTCCGAAATTGTTGATGTGGGCGTCGCCGCACATGATGACCGATATGCCAGAGGTCGGCGACTTCGACAAGTCGCAAGCCATGACGCACGCCGAACCGCGCAGAAAAGCGAACGGCGAGGCGGCCATGCGTCCCATGCGCATGGGGACGAGGTGCTCCTGGCGACCGACGTTGCTGGCGGCCATCAACTCGAGCGGATCGGGGCGGTTGGCGGCGGGCTTGTACTCCGCATGGCTCTCGCGTGGAGTGCGATCGCGCAGCGCCTTTCCGATGTCGCGGCGCTTCTCCCAACGGTTGTTGGGGACGCGCAAGTCAAATGCGCCAGCACGGTCTCCGGGAGTTCGCAGTCCTGCGATATTAAAGTCCGCAGTTGCAGGGGAAATGGCGGCCGGCGCGGGCTTGGCTGCTTTTTTTTTGGCTAGTTTTGACTTGGCACGTGGACCCATGGATGGACCTCTCTCACCGCCGGACGTTCGGGACGAGGCGGTGCACGCATTCGCGGATTAAGTAATAGGAGAACACCGAATATTAACGCAGCGTGACGAGAGTGAACAGAGGAAGGCCGTTGTCAGTTCGGCGGATGAACCATTTCAGGATTCAGGCGGCTGGAGTGGACTCGGCACAGCAGGCTCACTTTGCCCACCCATGCGCAAGCGCGCGGTCTCGCGATTGCCGACTGCGGCAACTTGGCTAGTGGCAGCCGCCAGTCCGAAGAGCGGCATGTTCGCGTAAACGCACTCATACTGGCGAGCGTTCACCATGTAGGTTTCGTGCCAGATTCCGACGCTCCCGTCGGAGCCCACGCGCTGATTGAAGTCCTTCCACACCTGCAGGTGCGGCTCAGAAGGCCTGCGGGCGAAGTTTTCCAAATCTTCGAACGAGCGCCAGTATTGCACCGCCAAAACTTCGCGCCAGCGCATCCAGGTGTGGACGCCGAGCAGTCCCTTGGCGGGATTCCCGGCAAGCAGCTGCAGCATGCGCGGCATCGCGCTGGCCACCGGGACCCACTTGTGGAATGCCCAGAGTTGGTTAATGCGCATGCCAATCAGGAAGATCACAAATGGCTGGTCGAATTTCGCGGTGAAGCGTCCGGGAAAGATTCTCGGCATAGATAAGTCAAATGATGCCAAATGCGCCCGGCCGACTCGATAGAAATCGCCGAGCACCGGACGTTGACCCGTTTCGACGTGGGTCACGTGGCGTTGCCTAGTTGTTTCGGGGTGTTCCTACTTGGCCTTGGCCGGCTTGGCTTCGGCAGCGGGCTTGGCTGCGGCCTCGCGAACTGCGTTGATTTTCAGACGACGGGCGATGCGGGCCTTGCGCAGCCGGTGCTCGCGCGACCGGTCTCCGTTGCGATACGACATGGAACTGCCTTTCCGGCGCTGACGCAGGCTCAGCACACCCTCGGCCTCGCGAATGTAATGCGGGCCGGACCTTACTTAGGAGCATAGCCTGTTTCGCAGGAAAGAGCACCTTGAGCAATCCGTGGGTAGTGTCTCAGTTTGAAGGTTTCCGCTTCACGCGCTTCAGGTTCTTGGCGCTCTGGATGCATACGTTGCGCTCGGCCCCAGGCGTGTCTTTTTCAAGGGGACACACCACGAAATCGCCGAAAATGAAATAGGTACCAGCATTGCGGACGTAATCTTCGTCTGGTCCGAGAAGTTTCTCTAACGGCTCGATACCGGACGTAGGTCTGAGAAGCCGGTGGCTCCCAACAGGCCACAGGGTTTCCTGCCCGTCTCCCGTATAAACAGCGAATCGGCCATGAAAGCCGAAGCATTCTCCGTAAGAGGTTTGAGTGCAAGAGTCTTGAGCGAGAACAGAGCTAATACAAACGCCTAACCAAGCCAATGCTAATAGAACCTGTCTCACGCACCTAATAATCCCACCAACTCCTCCAAACTCCAAACGTGATCACTTATGCCAGCCGCCATCGCGGGGGTGATTCTCAGCGTTTTATGCACCCGAGCCTTCCTCACCGTTCCCTCTCTGAGAATTGTCATCCTGAGCGAAGGCGGCCCGGCCACCGCAGTCGAAGGACCGCTTTATCCGCAACAAAGCCCGCACGCTCTTATCCCAAGAGCGCCTATCGCACTACGTCTCCCGCTTGCCCACCGTGCTCGCTTGATGCCATGATGGCGCAACTCTGTTCCACGACGGCGGTTTCAAGAAGCGATGACGGCTTTTCCGATGACGAGAACATCGAAGTTCATCTGGCTGACCGCGATGTTGTGGTTCTCGCTCACCGGATGGATCGTCGCGCAATGTCCCGTCAACAATCCTGACGATGACATTCCTCCCGAATTGCCGCTGGTCACTTCCTCGACCCGGCACGGCGAGCCGAGACTACCCGAGTCGGGATACCTCTCCAACAACTCGTACGCCAGCACCTACTTCGGTTTCGTCTTTGACCTGCCGCTGGCGCTCGATGGGCATCGGCTGATGATGCCGCTGATGCCCCCGGGCCAGCATGCGCTGCTGGCTATGGGATTCCAG
>DATBZX010000188.1:0-17093 GCA_036512955.1 Terriglobales bacterium | reverse complement strand
GCGGAAACGAATCGAAGAATGTTTCGGATGGCTCAAGACTATTGCCCTGCTGCGGAAGGTGCGACATCGCGGGTTGTTCAAAGTTGGTTGGGTGTTTACCTTCGCTTGCGCGGCCTATAACCTGGTCCGCCTGCGCAACCTATTTCGATTGAAAACTTGCGTTTGTGGAAGCACCCCCTTGTTCCAATCGCGGGTCCTCTGTGTTTTCCAACTGACGCCGCGCCACTCGAGTTGAACCACTCGACTCGAGCCATAGCCAGACGCTGCAGGATTTCTGCGATCGGTAGTACTGCCTCAACCTCCACAAAACGCGCGCCCGGTTCGTAAGAAATGCACTAAGGCCCTACGTCAGGAACAGTCGTCAGCATTGATTAGGGGCTCGACAATGACGTACGTGGACAAGTTCCCCTTGGAATACACAGAATGAAATGTCTGGAAGAACTATGGCTCGCAAGTCTAAACGCACCACCGAACGACCGAAAGGCTATGACTTCGGCACAGAACGCCGAGCAATGATGGTGCGTAGCCCGTATTTATGGACGCGTTGTCGCGTGCGGATGCCGCCCACTTGCGACATGAGGAACACAAAGCGGTCAGCATCAGTCAGCGGGTTGTCCTTGGTGGCGCGATTGTTGAAACGAAACACTTGTTCGGCAACGTAACGATCGAGATGAAAAGGCTCGACAGCAACGGGGGAGTTTCATGAGCGTCGGACCACGAGTTTGCCAAAGACCACCATCAGCGACTGAACGGCGGATTAGCGGCAACTGCTGCAACGACCACCACACTAGATGCACGACGCTTTCCTGCAACTGCTCTTGTCATCGGGGAGGACTGGCGAGTAAAGCCCGAGCCAGACAAGAATCGGGATCATGAAGACTCTCCATCCGCGTGAGCGAGGTGTTTGAATGCTTCTATATTGGCTGAGCTGCCTGGAATATTCTTGCGACGAAAGGGTTTCGTCGATCCTCACAATAGCCAGTTCGACTTCGGCATCGTCCAAAGTTTTAGAGTCGAGCAGTTCGCGCGCCACAGAATCAATAACGAGCCATTCCCGTTTTACGAGAATCGCTTCTGCCATCCCATTCAGGAACACCAGATCCTTGCCGATGCCTCGCGCGACTCTGCCCAGAGTTGAATTGACATGCCCTTCACTCGCAATTACAGAGATCGAGAGGGCCGGAAACATGGAGTTCCGAGTTCTGGCGAACTACACCAATTCAACGCGAGGTTCGAATCGATCGTCTGCGTGCCAGTGTTGAAGCTCAAACGAACACGTCCGCAAAAACCCAGCGTGCGTATGAAGGTTGCAAAACTCCCGTCCTCGCTTCTTACTTCATATAAACTTGCGTTGCGCTCCGCGTTACAAAGGGGGCTAGGAGGAAACGGTTTGCCACTCAACCGGGATGTGTTTTGGTACAAGGACGCGATCATCTATCAAGTCCACGTCCGCACTTTCCACGACAGCAATGGGGATGGCATCGGCGATTTTCAAGGACTCGAAGAGAAGCTCGACTACCTCCAGGAACTGGGGATCAGCGCGATTTGGCTCATGCCATTTTTCCCTTCTCCTCTGCGCGACGACGGCTACGACATTTCCGATTACAACGCAGTCCATTCAAGCTACGGAACCTTGAAGGATTTTCGGAAGTTTCTGCAGTCGGCCCACGACCGGGGTATCCGGGTCATCATCGAAATGGTGTTGAACCACACATCCGATCAACACCCGTGGTTCCGGGAGTCGCGAAGCTCGCAGAACAATCCGCGTCGCGACTGGTACGTCTGGAACGATACCAACACCCGGTACAAGGAGGCCCGCATCATCTTTCTTGACACGGAAAAGTCCAACTGGGCGTGGGACCCGATTTCGAAATCCTATTATTGGCATCGCTTCTTCAGTCACCAGCCCGATCTCAACTACGACCATCCTGCCGTGCGAGAACAGATGTGGAAGGTAATGGAATTCTGGCTGGAGATGGGGGTCGATGCCTTCCGACTGGATGCGGTGCCGTACCTGGTGGAACGGGAGGGCACAAATTGTGAGAACTTGCCCGAGACCCACACCGTCCTGAAGGAGTTGCGGCGAAAACTCGATGAAAAATTCCCGGGCAGGATGCTCCTGGCGGAGGCCAATCAGTGGCCCGCGGACCTTCGCCCGTATTTTGGTGACGGCGATGAATTTCACATGGCGTTTCATTTTCCCTTGATGCCAAGGATGTTCATGGGTGTGAAGTTGGAAGACCGCAAGCCCATCACTGAAATCTTGCAGCAAACCCCGGAAATTCCGCCCACATGTCAGTGGTCGCTGTTCCTGCGCAATCATGACGAGTTGACCCTCGAAATGGTAACCGACATGGAACGTGACTACATGTACGACACCTACGCCGGGAACAAGACGATGCGGCTGAACCTTGGAATTCGGAGGCGGCTGGCTCCCTTGTTGGACAACGACCGCAGGCGCATCGAGCTAATGAACGGGATGCTGATGTCGCTGCCGGGCACTCCTATCATTTATTACGGCGATGAAATCGGAATGGGCGATAACATCAATTTAGGTGACCGAAACGGCGTAAGGACTCCGATGCAATGGAGCGGGGGACGGAACGGCGGCTTTTCTATCGCGGATGCGGAGCGTCTGTATGCGCCTCTTATCGACGATCCGGTATATGGCTATCCGGCCGTGAACGTCTTAAGGCAAGCGGAAACCGAGCACTCGCTCCTCTATTGGATGCGGCGCATCATAGCCGTTCGCAGATCGACCGCGGTCTTCGGCAGGGGATCGATTGAGTTTCTCTATCCAGCCAGTCACAGAATCCTGGCCTATGTGCGTCAACTGGGAAACGAGACGGTCCTGGTTGTCAACAATCTCTCGAGCACCGCGCAAGCTGTCGAACTGGATCTGCGGCGCTACAAGGGAAATATTCTGATCGAGATGTCTGGCAAGAACATATTTCCCCGGGTGAGCGACCTGCCGTACCTGCTAACGATGGGACCTTATCAATTCTACTGGTTTTGGCTGCGGCGAATCTGAGCAATTGCAGACAGTGAGAACGATGTAAGACGATGTAGCATGACGCGTCCGCAAAAGGGACGAGTCGCGGCACGTCGAACGGGGATGAACTTGGCGGAGGACAGCTTTCTTACGGATGATTTTCTTCGCCAACTGATCAACGTGGGCGAAGTCGACATTCTTGTGGGCTTGCCCACTCACAATAACGCTAAGACCATTGGGTCGATCGTCCAGGCAATTCAGAGTGACATCTTGCGGTTCTTTCCCCGTGAGAGAGCCGTAATCATTAATGCCGATGGAGGATCACGCGATGGCACTCCCGAACTGGTCACAGGCGTTTCGATCGATGACATACGCCCGGCCTCCAGCCTGAACGCGCTCCGCACGCTGCACTCAATCAGCACGAGATATGCAACCAGCCCGGATAGCGGAGTTGCGTTACGGACTATTCTGTCTGCCGCCGAGTTACTCCGCGCGAAGGCCTGTGTGGTGATGTCAGCCGAGTCTGCGAATATTGAGTCCGAATGGCTCGCAAAGCTTCTGCGCCCTGTCTATCGCGACGACTTCGATCTAGTGACCCCCACCTATCGCAGACACGAGTTTGAAGGGCTGCTCATAACGAATTTGGTATATCCGATGGTCCGCGCACTCTACGGGGTGAGAATTCGTGAAGCGTACACGTCGGAGTTCGGATTTTCCGGTCGTCTCGGAAGTCAATTCCTTGGACAGAACGTCTGGAATGATGGAGCCGGCGGCGCCGGAGTCGAGCTCCGCTTTACGCTGGCAGCGATCAGGGGAGGATACCGTATCTGCCAGTCCTTCCTTGGAGATAAGGATCATATCGAGCGTCGCGGTGCTGAGCTGGTGCCGGCGCTTCGACAAACTGTCGGCACCCTGTTCTCCGCATTAGAGGCGGACTTTCCGGTCTGGAGTAACGTGGCCGGTTCCCAGACTCTCCCTACTACGGGAGCTGAACGGAAAGTGCTTCTGGCACCAATGCGGGTAAATCGGAAACGACTTCGAGAGATGTTTACGACCGGAATTGCGGAATTGGACTCCGTCTTTCAGTTGATTCTTTCTCCCTCGACCCTGGCAGAACTCCAGGGAATGTCCCGCCTCGAAGATCAAGAGTTTCATTACTCTGCAGAATTGTGGGTCAAGACAGTCTACGAGTTTACCGCCGCGTACCAGAAATCTGTAATAAGTCGAGACCATGTCATCCAGGCCTTAGCGCCGCTTTTCCGCGGGAGAGTGCTGACGTTCGTGACAGAGAACCGTGACGCTTCTGCGGACGACGTCGAGAACAATATCGAAGGCTTATGCCTTGAGTTCGAGCGATTGAAACCGTATCTGCTACAGATATGGAAATCGAGAGAGTGAGGCAACTATGCGGGAAATGATCATCAGCGAACTAAGTCAGGCGCTGTACGAGCTTGCCAGGGGTTTCGCCCACTTCCTTCCGCGTCTCATTGTGATGCTGATCCTGATATCCGTGGGCTGGGTGATCGCGTACGTCGTAAAGGTGGCCCTGCGCAGCGTACTGCGACTCATTAAGTTCGACAAGCTTGCGGAAAAGGCGGGCGCCTCTCAACTGCTCACCAAAGCTGCTCTGCCTTCGGCGACGGAACTCTTGAGCCGGTTTGTCTTTTGGGTGGCTTGGCTCGGCTTCATTCTGTTGGGTGTGAGTGTGCTGGGGATCCTGGGCCTGCAGGAGCAAATCGCAAGATTCTTTCTGTTCCTGCCGCGTCTGTTCGTAGCGATATTCATCATGTTCTTCGGAATGCTGGCAGCAAGCTTCTTTTCCCGCGCCGCGCTATTGGCCGCGGTAAATGCGAATGTACCTTCGCCCCGAGTCTTGAACCTTGCTGTCCGCAGCATCATAATCATTTTCGTGTTGTCCATCGTCTTTGAAGAACTGGGTCTGGCACAACATACGATGTTGATTGCCTTCGGAATTGTCTTCGGTGCCCTCATGCTGGGCTTGGCAATTGCATTCGGTATCGGGGGCAGAAACTTGGCCCAGCGTTTCCTGGAGAAGAGGTTCGTTAGAGAGAAGAAGGAGGAGGAGAACGAAGACGAATTGTCGCCGCTATAGCGCTGGGATGAGCCCAGACAGACGGGCTCCGGGTTATAACTTACCCGGACCGCGTATTTGTAGACTTCCTGGCAAAATGCCAACTAACCGCCCGTTGGGGTAGGATGCACTATCCTCCCCGCTCCCTTTGGAGGCTTCTGCGATGCGACTACTCAGCATCCGACTCATAGTTTCCCTAATCGTGGGCATCACGCTGGTCTCGCTCGCGTCCTCGTATTACGAGGCGTTGGGAGAGCAGCGCGGCCTGCGCCGGGACCTGGAGCGACGGGCCGAGGTGTTAGGCGAAAGTCTCGCGGGAAATGTTGAACGCGATTTGGAGAAAGATTCGGCGCAGGATTTGCAGCGCATCGTTCAGCAGTACGGCAACCGAGAGCATCTAGCTGGACTGGCTATCTACGGCCGGCAGGACAATTTGCTGGCAGTGACACCGGAGTTGGCATCGACTCTGGCTACGGTCCCATCCGTGATGTCTCAGGCCTTGCGTGAGAACCATGGAGCGGGCGAGTTTCAACGAGTAGGCCATGCCTCGCTTCACATCTACGCTCTTCCTCTGCACCAGCACGACGAAGTCATCGGCGGCATCGCGATCGTTCATGATGCCGGCTATATTCGGGCAGAGAGCCTGCACATTTGGCGCCAGACATTCCTGCGAGCGTTGGCGCATGTGTTTCTCATCGTTCTGATCACGCTGTTGATTGTTCGCTGGAGTATTGCCGGACCCATCGCGCGTACGGCGCAGTGGATGCGCGCTTTGCGGACTGGTCGAGTCTCTTCCCACCAGAACGCCAACGATCTGGATCTCTTTCGTCCCTTGGTGCGCGAGGTCGCCGCCTTCGCCGAAAGTCTTACCCAGGCGCGGTCGGCAGCCGAGACGGAAGCCCATCTGCGGGAGTCGGGTGAATCCCTTTGGACGGCCGACCGGCTGGCGGTGCACGTGCGCAAGCGCCTGGGGAATGGGCGTCTCTTTGTCGTGTCAAATCGCGAGCCCTACATGCATATGCGGCGTGGCAACTCCGTGGACGTGGTTGTGCCGCCCAGCGGGGTGGTCACGGCGATCGAGCCAATCCTGCGCGTCTGTGACGGGACCTGGATCGCCCACGGCAGTGGCGATGCCGACCTCGAAACGGTTGATGCGCGCGACCGGCTCCGCGTGCCTCCGGATGATCCTCGCTACAGCTTGCGCCGAGTCTGGCTGAATAATGAGGAAGAGGAAGGTTACTACTACGGGTTTTCCAACGAGGGACTCTGGCCTTTATGTCATATCGCGCACACCCGCCCGATCTTTCGCGCGGAGGACTGGAAATATTATCAAGCTGTAAACGTGAAATTCGCCGACGCGCTGCTCGAAGAGATGAAAGATGTGGAGAAGCCGATTGTGCTCGTGCAGGATTATCACTTCGCGCTGCTGCCTCGTCTAATTAAGGAGAAAAAGCCAGAGGCCCGGGTAGCGATCTTCTGGCACATCCCGTGGCCCGCACCGCAGGCATTTGATATCTCGCCTTGGCGGCGCGAACTGGTTGACGGTCTGCTCGGTGCCGATCTGATAGGGTTTCACATTCAGTCGCACTGTAATAACTTCATGCAGACGGTGGACCGGGTTCTGGAAGCACGCGTCGATTGGGAACACTTTTCCGTAAAACGCCTCGACCATCTCACCCTGGTGCGGCCCTTCCCCATCAGCGTGGACTTCACCGAGGTTGAACAGCAGGAGCCGACACCGGATTCCTACGTCGAACGTTCCGCTTTGCGCACGACCTTGGGGGTTGAGTCTACCTACATGGGTGTGGGCGTGGACCGGGTCGACTACACCAAAGGCATCCTGGAGCGTTTTCTGGCAATTGAGCATTTTCTGGAGAAGTATCCGGCGTATCAGGGCCAGTTCACATTTGTACAGATTGGCGCTCCCAGTCGCGGTCATCTCAAACGCTATCACGATCTCATGGTGGAAGTGGCAGGCGAAGCCAATCGAATCAATTGGCGATTCCAGACGGATAAATGGAAACCCATTGTTTTTCTGAATCGGCAGCATAGCCATCAGGAGATTCAAAGCTACTACCGCGCTGCGGACTTGTGCCTGGTTACGTCGTTGCATGACGGCATGAATCTTGTGGCGAAAGAATTTGTGGCTTCCAGGCACGACGAAAGCGGTGTCTTAATCCTCAGTTGTTTCACCGGCGCCGCCCATGAGTTGCGCGATGCCTTGCAGATCAACCCTTACGATGTCGACCAGTCGGCGGAGGCGATTCGTTGCGCTCTTGAAATGTCTCCGGAGGAACGGAAATTGCGTATGCAACGTATGCGGAAGAATGTCAGGGAACATAACGTTTACCGCTGGGCGGGGAGCCTCATTGCGGAACTCTGTGAGCTCCGCCTGGACTCGTCGGACAAAAGCACGGATAAGCCCCGGGCAAGTACTGCTGCTTGGGGATGAGGAGAATGTGGTTGTCCCGCACGGTCGATCCTGTCGAAGTCACGCAGTTCATGAACGCGGTTGCATGGTCGAAGACTTCCGCGCTGCTGCTCGACTATGACGGAACTATCGCACCATTCTGCCTCAATCGCCAGCAGGCATTCCCCTATCCGGGAATGGCCGCGCTCCTGCAGGAGATCATCGACAATGGTCGCACCCGTGTAGTCATCATCACAGGTCGGAACGCCCACGAAGTCGGCCCGCTGCTTGGGGTCCATCCCACTCCAGAGATCTGGGGATGCCATGGGCTCGAACGGCTAAGACCGGACGGAACGTATGAGACACCGCGCGTGGACGAGCCTGTGGGGCGCGCACTGGATGACGCAGATCGCTGGTTAAGGTATCAGGGGCTCCACGACCGTGCCGAGTTCAAGACCGGCGCCGTCGCCATCCATTTGCGCGGGCTCGACGAAGCGACGGCGGAGGAAGCCCGCAGCCAGGTTTTGCTGGGCTGGAGCCCCATTGCTCAAAGTACGCCAATGGAACTGCTGGAGTTCGACATCGGTATTGAAATGCGCATGCCGAGTCGCGACAAAGGCGATGCAGTCCGTATCATCCTGGATGAAATCGGCCCGGAGGCTCCCGTTGCCTACCTGGGGGATGATGCGACCGACGAGCGAGCTTTCCTCGCTCTTGGCAACCGGGGCCTTAGCGTGCTGGTTCGCCCCGAATGGCGCACAACTGCGGCCGTCCTGTGGATCAGGCCGCCAGAGGGTTTGCGGGAGTTTCTGACGTGTTGGCTGCAAGCCAGTCGCGAGTGCCATAATCGCGCGGGGAAAGAGTTTCTGGCCTCGAATGAATAGGTTTACGGCCAATACTGGAGCGGCCCTTCGGTCAGCCCAGGAAATGTGGGGGCGAACTGTATGAGCTAGGCGTCTGACGCTTACGCAGGATTTCTTCGATCGGAACGACTAAATGCGTCTTAGAAAGAAAACACATCGGAGTGTGCAGTTTTGAACAGTCTGGGGAAAAGCCAACGTAAATAATGCCACGAAGCGATGTCTTGGCCTGGGAGCCCGTCCGATCGCAAGACGCTCCCAAACCTGGAATCCTCGTCGGGACTTTCCAGGTATTGCGAAGCTCAAGCGCTGGGAGGCTGATATGGGTCGTATCACGCGGGTCCACACGATATTCCTGTTCGCCGCTGTAGTAGTTGTTCTTTCTGTTTCCTCCGTTGCTCAATACGGCGCAGGCATTGAGGGCACGGTCACGGATAAGTCCGGTGCAACCGTTCCCGGCGCAACTGTCACTGCAACCAACGAAGCGACAAATGTTAGCCGTAACGCTACGACCCAGGACGCTGGTTTCTTCCGTGTCTCCGGCCTTCCACCCGGCTCCTACACCGTCAGTGTAGAGGCCGCCAGTTTCAGGAGCAGTTCAACCAAGAGCGTGACTGTCAACGCCGAAGCGATTCGCGGCTTCAATGTGATTTTGATACCGGCGCAAGCCGAGCAAAACATCACCGTGACCGAGAACACGGCAGATATGCAGACGGAGACCCCCAATGCAACTGGTACGATTACCGCACAGGAAGTCGTCGGACTTCCGCAGTTTGGCCGCGACCCTTATCAACTGCTGAAGCTCACTCCAGGGGTATTTGCGGACTCTTCGCGCCAAGGGAATGGGAATTCGCTGGGGATTCCACAGCAAGTCGGCCCGGGCGGTTCCAATAGTCAGATTTTCCAAACGGAAAACCAGGTCCAGGCAATAGCCAACGGCCAGCGGGTATCAGCCAACAACTTCCTGCTCGACGGCGTCAGCGTAAATAGCCTCAGTCACGGAGGCGCGGCTGTTGTGACTCCAAACCAGGAATCGGTACAGGAAGTGGTCGTTGCATCCGATAGCTATTCAGCCCAGGACGGCCGGAACTCGGGTGCGCAGGTGAAAGTCATTTCAAAGAGCGGAACAAATCGATTTCATGGCAGCGCGGTATTTCAATACAACTCGGCGGGACTGAACGCGTTCAACAAGTTCTATGGTCCCACCCAGACGACCCCGACACCGATTACGTGCGAAACCGGTACTTCCAGCCAGTTCATCATCAACGCTAGCCACTGCCCTGATCGCGTAGATCAGAACTTCAAGCAATTCGCAGGGAGCGTGGGCGGACCGATCATTAAGAACAAACTCTTCTTCTTCGCTTCGTACGAAGGTGTTCGCCTCAAGAGCACAAGTTTGGCACGTGACGTTAAGTTGGAAACACCTCAGTTCGACCAATACGTTATTCGGGTCAACCCGAACAGCATTGCCGCCAAGCTATTCGCCACCCCCGGTTACGCGCCGCGTATCGCGACGACGACGAACCAGACGGACTGCTGCTCGCTGATTACAAACCCCAGCGATCCCAACTACCATCCTCTCGGAATGTGGTATGTGCCCGGCACTGGGATAGGGCAAGCTATCGGTAACGGACCGGACGGAATCCCCGACTGGGGCACTTACGACCTCACCATACCGAGCAGCAGCGATGGCAACCAGTACAATGCACGCCTGGACTACACGCAAGGAAACAATCAGTTTTTCCTTAGCACCTATATAGTTAGCTACAAGGGCGTCGGTGGCGGGAATCGACCGCTCGAAGACGTCACAATAACGCCGCAGAACTATGTCGGCACCATTGGGTGGACTCGCACCATCGGCGCCAGCATGCTTAACGAGTTTCGGGTCAACTACACTCGGTTTGCATTCAACCAGCTCCAGCCGACCGGAACCACGAACTACGGTATTCCTACGATTGAGCTGTTTGACTTCGACGCCGGTGGATTGGGCAATATGAATAATATCGGCATCGCTCAATCCTCCACCACGCCGGGTAACCTGGCGCAAAATACCTACGGACTCGCCGAAACATTCAGCTGGGCGAAGGGCCGTCACGCAATGAAATTTGGCGTCGAGATCGCCAAGGAGCAGAACTATAATGACCAGCCCGGCGGAGACCGTCCGGTCTACCAGTTCCGCGGACTCCTCAACCTGGCGAATGATGCTTGTTGCTTCTTCGAGCAGGTTTCCGTAGATCCCAATACTGGAGCTCCACCCAATTCGAAGCGATACTTCACTACCGGCGACTACGGACTATTTGCCCAGGACCAGTGGAAAGTACTTCCAACTCTCACGGTCACAGTCGGACTGCGCTGGGAGTACTTCTCTCCGGTCACTGAAAAGAACGGCACGCTCAGCAACTACATTCTGGGATCTCAGGGAGTGGCCAACGGCACGGTTCAAAAGGTGAGCCAGCTCTATAACAAAGATCTCAACAACTTTGGTCCTCGCCTCGGTTTCTCCTGGAGTCCAAGCAAGTATCAGGACAAGATATTGTTCCGCGGCGGCTTTGGCATTCTCTTCAATCGGCCGTTCGGAGATATATTCGACAACGTCCGCCAGAACACTCCGTATTTTGCACAGGTAAGCACCTGCTGCTTCTTTGATCCCGGTAACATCATTGGTCCGCCGCCGAATTCGAATATCCTATATGCGCTTGGGACGAGTACCCAGGCCAACAGCTATCCGTCGAATCCGAATCTGGCCAATGGAGTTGCTCCAGATGGCGCACTCTGCGGCGACAAAGCGTGTGATTTCGTGACCCCCGTCGACATCTACGGCGCCTTGCCCAATGAACCGACTCCCTACGTGTACATATTCTCCGGGGAGATTCAATCTCAGTTGGCCAGAGACCTTGTCTTCACGATGGGGTATCAGGGAAGCAGAAGCCGCAAGCTGATACAGACGATCGATCTGAATCGGATCAATCCCGGAGACACGTTTGACGCAACCCAGGACAAATTTCAGCACGACGGTTCGAATGGGCAGCCTTGTGGCCCTACCAATCCGACATGTCAATTCGCGCATGCCACCGGTAATCCGAGATTCAACCGAATCTTCGTTCCGCTGCCTGACGTGAACGCAAGCTTTGACGCCTTAGTCGTGCGCCTGAACAAGAACTTCTCCCGCGGCTTTCAATTCGGCGCAAATTATACTTGGAGTCACAGCATCGATACCGCTTCTTATGAGATTGGATACCAGCAAACCGATCCGAGTAATCCGTCGATCAACCGCGCAAGCTCAGATTTCGACGTGCGTCAGAATTTCGTCGCGTCCGCGCTCTGGGACCTCCCCTCGCCGCACAAGAACGCATTCGTGAATACGGTCTTGGGCGGCTGGACTGTCAGCGGAATTATCAGTCTCCACACTGGGTTCCCATATTCGGCGCTGATCGGAAGCTGCAACACCAACGCCGACCGCAATGGTGACGGCTATTGTCCCGATCTGCCTTTCGCTTATTTCGGGGGCGTGATCGCCAGTCCGTCCAAGCAGCAGTGGATCAACGGCGTTTTCCCCAATCCCAAAGCTTCATTTGACACGACTACCCTTGGACCGGGTTGCCGGTGCCGGAACATCTTCACGGGACCCGGGTATTCGTCGGTCGATATGACCTTTGGGAAAGCCTTTAAGTTCGGAGAGTTCATGCAGCTCTACATTCGTGCCAATGTCTTCAACATTTTCAATACTCTAAATCTGACCCCGCTGATCCCGGCAACGGCGTCCACTGACATTGTTAACACGGGGAGTTTTGGGAGAACGTCTGACGGCCTTGCGGGGCGGGTGCTCCAGTTCCAGGCCCGATTGACTTTTTGATGCGGGTGCTGTTTCTGCGGCAGGTGGTTGGTTCTAATTCACGGCCTGTCGCAGCACTTTGCGGTGGCACAACCAGGTTCGTTCAGCACCGCCAGGCGCTATGCACTGAGACGTAGTTTCCGAATCTCCGGCGTTCGAGTTTCAGAGCTAGGTCAGTGTTTCAGAGCATTGATTTGGCTCACCTATAATCCCGCCCTATGGGCTCCATCGGTCGGACGGGTTGCGGATCCTCTGGTACTCTCCTCGATTGCGGAGGCACATTGCCTGACGCGGAACATGGGTTCACACGCCGGGAAATGCTGTCGTTCCTTGCGAAAGGGGCGGTCACCTGTACTCTGGCTGCGGCAGGTTTACATGGCTCGGTGCATCAGGCCGTACCACCCAAGTGGCAACTCACCGATAAAGAACTGATCGAGCAAATCGTCAAAAGGGCATTTCTATTCTTCTGGAATGAAGCTGGAAAACATAGCGGTTTGGTTCGTGATCGTGCCCAAGCCGACGGGACGCCCGACGAACGCAGGATAGCCAGCATCTCCGCAACCGGCTTCGGTCTGGCGGCGTTGTGTATTGGCCATAAACGAGGCTGTCTTCCGCCACACCACATTAAGGAACGCGTCGTGACCACCCTGAACGCTCTGGTGGACCGCGTCGAACAGGTGAACGGGTTCTTTTATCACTTCATTGACGTTGACTCAGGGACGAGAATGGGCATGTCGGAAGTTTCGCCAATCGATACGACCATCCTGCTATGCGGCGTGCTGACGGCGCGCGAATACTTCCGCGATCCGGTCATCTCAAATCTGGCCGGAACCATCTACAAACGGATCAACTGGCGCTGGATGCTGAACGACGGTAAGACGCTCGCTAAAGCATGGACCCCGGAGCACAAGTTTTTTGGCGCACGCTGGGACAGCTATTGCGAACTCATGATGATGTACCTATTGGCCATCGCGGCGCCGATCTACCACATAAGCCCTTCATCGTGGAACGAGGTTACCCGGCCCGTCGAGAAGTTTGAAGGTTACACGTACATCGGCGGCGCAGACCCGCTATTTGTGCATCAGTATTCACAAGCCTGGTTCGATTTCCGCTATCAGCGTGATCAATACGCCGATTACTTCGTGAATTCGTCGACCGCAACCTACGTTCACAAGCGCTTCTGCATTTCACTTCACGGTCGATTTCCGGATTACGACGAGAACACGTGGGGTATCACCGCCTCCGATTCCAGAGCCGGTTATCAGATCTGGGGAGGGCCGCCGGAGATTGGAGAAATCGATGGTAGCGTTGTGCCTTGTGCCGCCGGAGGCTCAATTCCGTTTCTTCCCAAAGACACGCTCGCCTGTCTTAACCATCTTCACCGGCAGTACGGCCGTCGGGCGTGGAAGAAATACGGCTTTGTAGACGCCTTCAATCCCCTCACCGGCTGGACTGACCCCGATGTAGTCGGCATCGATCAGGGGATCACGATGCTGATGGCAGAAAACTATCGAACTGGTTTCATTTGGAAGACGTTCATGAAGAATCCCGAGGCACAACACGCGATGAATGCCGTGGGGTTTCGACCTTACGCGCAAGCGGCTGTCGGCTAGGTGTAGTAAGGCTCTTGTAACCCTGCGCCATCCAGATCTGGAGAAAGCCATGCATGTAAGGCGAAACACTTTACCGTCGTTGGTAGTCTTGCTGCTCTGCGCCCTTCCCCTTGCAGCGCAGGTTCCCACCGAAATCATCTCGATCGACACGGCCGCGCCGTCGCATCCGTTTCCCCATTACTGGGAGCAGATGTTCGGATCAGGCCGCGCCATCCTCACGCTTCGCGACTCCTGGCGTAGCGATCTGCGCGCGGTGAAGCATATTACGGGCCTCCAGTATGTGCGCTTCCATGCCATCTTTCACGATGAAGTGGGAGTCTACGACGAAGACAACGAGGGCCGTCCGATCTACAACTTTTCCTACGTCGACCAGATCTACGATGGGCTGCTGGCCAATGGTGTGAAGCCATTCGTCGAGATCAGTTTCATGCCGCGAAAACTCGCCGCGCGCCCGGACCTGCACGCGTTCTGGTACAAGCAAAACGTCGCCCCGCCCAGGGATTACGCCAAGTGGGACAGCCTGGTAACGCAGTTCGCCAAGCATCTGGTTGAGCGCTATGGGATCGATGAAGTCGCGTTGTGGTACTTCGAAGTATGGAACGAACCGAACATCGATTTCTGGACGGGCGTCCCTGCACAGGAGACGTACTTCGAGCTATACGACCATACCGCCCGCGACCTCAAAGCGGTGAGCAACCGACTACGTGTTGGCGGACCGTCAACCGCCCAAGCGGCGTGGGTCGATACCATGATCCGGCACTCAGCCAGGAACAATGTCCCGCTCGACTTCGTTTCATCCCACGTCTATGGCAACGACAAAGCCAGTGACGTGTTCAAGACAAATGAAGATATTCCGCGCGATCAAATGGTCTGCCGTGCGGTGAAGAAGGTGCACGACCAGATCAAGACTTCGCCACGTCCCGATATGCCGCTGATATGGAGCGAGTTTAACGCCGTCTATGACAATCGCGTTGAAGTCACCGACTCCATCTACATGGGACCCTACATGGCGACGACCATCAGCCAGTGCGATGGACTGACGCAAGCCATGTCCTACTGGGCTTTGTCCGATGTCTTCGAGGAACAAGGCGTGGTAAAGCTGCCGTTTTACGGTGGTTTCGGACTAATCGCAGCAGGCGGAATTCCGAAACCAGTGTTCTATGCTTTCGAAGTACTGCATTCCCTGGGCGACCAGAGGATCGAAAACAGCAGTCGCGATGTGCTGGTGACAAAGGCGAAAGACGGGTCGCTCGTAGTCGCAACCTGGAACCTGGTGAATCCCGGCGACAAGGGAGCACCTCGAAGAGTGCGGCTCGACTTCAAAGGAATCCGCCCGGGAGCGACGGCTTCCATCAGTCGCGTCGACGAACAGCATGGCGATACCCTCGCCCTCTACGAAAAGTTGGCCAAGCCTCGTTATCCCACTCAGCCGCAGATTCGAGAGCTACAGCAGGAGTCGAAGCTTCCCGCCCCCGAACAGCAGCGCCTCAGAAACGGCAGCCTGACACTCGATATGCCGATGAATGGTCTGGCCGTGATCCGGGTAAAGTAGAGATTAGACGGTTTTTCGAGACGAACTTCCTGATCAAGCGTGCCAAGTTACGAACGGCGTAGTGCGACCGGGGCGGATCGAGTTCTTCCAGATGACGAAACCCTCGATCAGAATCCCCGACCTTCGAGGTCGCAAGTTATTGAAACTGCAGACGGGCCGGATCATGACGAATGATAAGAGCCCGGCAAAAGAAAAAATAACGTGCTCCACTCCCTCCCGGGATTTATAGTATGTGGATAATGAAACCGAAGAGGAAGATTCCAAGTCTAAGGGCTCGGAGATGGCCGCAGGCCACTCCAGACCGGGATCTTTGGTGACGATGAACCATTAAGAGACGCAATCATCAGAAGCTAAAGAACCCGCCGAAACCTCAGGCGGGTTTCGTGTTTCACAGTCACGGATAACGAATTAACGGGGAGTACGGATGCCGAAGGGAAACCACAACCAGTATCGGCCACAGACTTTGCCCATGGCGCAGGGCTTGTACGATAGGCGCAACGAGCATGACGCCTGCGGCATTGGCTTTGTGGCTAGTGTGCGAGGCGACAAGAGCCACGACATCGTCATGAAGGGCATCCAGGTACTGGTGAATCTCGCCCATCGTGGCGCCTGCGGATGCGATCCTGAAACCGGCGACGGCGCAGGTCTGCTGATCCAGATTCCGCACAAGTTTTTCGTCCGCGAGTGCTCAAGCCTGGGATTTTCGCTGCCCTACCCCGGCGAATACGGTGTTGGCATGGTCTTTCTGCCGGTGGAGAAATATCAACGCCTGCAATGCGAGGGCATCCTGGAGCGTATTGCGCGTGAAGAGGGCCTGACCGTTTTGGGCTGGCGCGATACGCCAGTCGAAGGCGATGCGATCGGCCGTGTGGCAAGACACTCGCAGCCTTACATCGAGCAGATCTTCATAGGCCGGGCTCCCGGAATGCTGGAAGACGTGTTCGAGCGCAAGTTGTACGTCGTACGCAAAAGGGCCGAACTGGAAATCGCGAACTCGGAGATCGAAGACAAGGAGATGTTCTATGTACCATCGCTCTCCTGCCGGACGATCGTGTACAAGGGACTTCTGCTGGCGACGCAATTGGCCAGCTTCTATGCCGAACTGGCCGACCCTGACGTAAGTAGCGCGTTGTGCCTCGTGCATCAGCGTTTCTCGACCAACACGTTTCCCAGTTGGCAGCTTGCGCATCCTTACCGCTACATCGCACATAACGGCGAAATCAACACGCTGCGGGGTAACGTCAACTGGATGCTGGCGAGGCAGTCCATTCTCGCTTCTCCCCTATTCGGCGAAGACATCAAGAAATTGTTCCCGGTCATTGCTCCCGGAGGGAGTGATTCGGCCAGTCTCGACAACACCGTCGAGCTATTGTTCCAAGCCGGGCGCTCGCTGCCACACGTCATGGCAATGCTGATTCCCGAGGCATGGTCCGCGAATCCGCACATGCGGCCTGAAAAACGTGCCTTTTACGAGTATCACGCCTCGCTGATGGAGCCCTGGGATGGCCCCGCTGCGATTGCATTTACGGACGGACGCTCCATCGGAGCTGTGCTCGATCGCAACGGGCTACGTCCGGGACGCTACGTTCTCACTAACGACGGGGTCGTGGTCATGGCGTCGGAAGCGGGCGTGCTCGAGATTCCCGCGGATCAGGTGAAGAAGAAGGGACGCCTGCAGCCGGGAAAGATGTTCCTGATGGACACCGTCGAAGGGCGCATCGTCACCGACAAGGAAATCAAGC
>DATBZX010000187.1:0-13880 GCA_036512955.1 Terriglobales bacterium | reverse complement strand
CGCTCGCAGCGTAGCACCATGGCGAAAAACCGCACACGGAGGGGTTCCGGAGCTTTAGTCAGATCGGGCGGGAAGGTCAACACGTACTCCATGGGAGTGTTAAGCAGGAACGGGCGATCTGTGACAAAAAACGCTCCCTTGGTGCTCACATCAGCAGTTTCGCTTACCGTCCAAGGTTCACCGAGCCCCCGCAGAAATACGGAAAAGTGCATGTCAAAGCGCGGATGCTTGCGACGCTCACCCGAACGAAGCCCGAGACCAACGGTTTGTTCACGGGGCAGAGAATTCGACTGCATACTTAACCTTACTTGCACGTAGCTTGCCAGATGGGGAAATGAAACTGAAATCAGGGAATCAACTTAAGTGCCTTAATCCTAAGCACTCTAGGGCTGTTCTACCTAGGAAGGCAAATCGGCGTGAAGGAGCCTTAAATCTCAGGAGTGCAAGCGATTGCGCAATAGCAGCACGAAATTTCCTACCCTCCATGCCGCGGACGGATATCGTACTGCCGGATTTTGTAGAGCAACGCTTTATAGCTGATGTTTAGCATCGTGGCGGCGCGCTTCCGGTTCCACCCATTCTCTTCCAAGGCATTGGAGATGGCCGCCATTTCCCTCTCGCCCTTCAGGCTCTTTACCATCTGCTTGAGATCAGGGTTTTGGGGTTCCCCGCGCAGTGCCTCTGTCGGGCTGCTTTCCCGAACCGTACCGCGCTCCAGTTCGGCAATCGCAGCATGTTCGTCGCCCAAAACCAGGTACCGTTTGACGAAATTCTCCAGTTCCCGGATATTCCCTGGCCATGAATAGTTTTCGCAAGCTTCGACCATTCGTGGAGAAACCGATAACAGCGGACACGCGTAGCGCTCAGCCACCTGAATCATAAAGTGCCGTAGCATCATGGGTATTTCTTCCCTCCGCTGACGCAACGAAGGCATGCTAAGTACAAAACTGCTGAGCCGGTAGTACAGGTCCTCGCGAAACGTTTTCTTGGCGATGGACTCGACCATGTTGATGTTGGTGGCGGCGAGCACACGAACATCGACCTTCACCGGGTGCCGACCGCCCAGCCGCGAAAACTGCCCGTCCTGCAACACTTGCAGAAGCTTCGCCTGCAACGCCGGCGACATCTCGCCAATTTCATCGAGCAGGATCGTGCCCTTGTTGCAGAGTTCGAACTTTCCAGGCTTGGCTTTCACCGCGCCGGTGAACGCGCCCGCCTCGTACCCGAACAGTTCGCTCTCCAGCAGTTCACTGGGCATGGCGGCACAATTCACCTTCAGGAAGGTGCGGTGGGCGCGCTCGGAATACTTATGGATCAACTGCGCCAGTACTTCTTTGCCCGTACCACTCTCCCCCAGCAGCAGGACTGGAAAATCAAAACGGGCAACCTGCATGGCTTGCACGCGAATCAGCCGCATCTGCTCGGTCGCGGCGAAGAAGTAGACGCCACGCACCACTTCAATGGAATCGCCAGCCCCAGGGGCCATGGGCCCCGGATGCTCCAGGCAGAAACGAAGTACCTCGTCCATTTCTTCCTTCTGCACCGGTTTCGACAAATAGTCATGCGCGCCCAGACGCATGGCCATGGCAACTTTTCGGGTATCACGCACGCAGGAAAGCATCACGACTTTCGTGGCTGGCCGGGATTCGCGAATTCGCTTGAGGGTCTCGAGGCCATCGGGCCCTGGCATTACCATGTCAAGCAGCACCACGTCGGGCTGATCGCGTTGTACCTTTTCCAGAGCTTCCTCGCCGTTGGCGGCGATCGAGACCCGATACGAGTCGAGTTCCAGCACCGTCTGCAGATAGCGACGCATGCCAGGTTCGTCGTCGACAATCAAGATGTGGCCAGCGCTCATGGCTCTCCTGCAGCCCGCTTCTTCTGGGTAGGTGGATTCAGCAGGCACAGAAATGAGAACTTGCTGCCAGCGCCCGGCTCGCTTTCCACCCAGATCTTTGCGCCGGCGGCCTGAACCAGGCGCCGGGCGATGGCCAGTCCGAGCCCATGTCCTTCGGCCCGCGTCCCCTGGCTGGTGAGTCGGAAGTACTCTTCGAAAATCTCCTGCTGGAATTCAGGCGCGATCCCGGGACCTGTGTCCGCTACCGAGATGCGGCAGCAGTTGGGATTGGCGACCAGCCGACGCCGCCGCTCCACCAGCGGCTTTCGCTTGATGGCGCGGCGCTCCCAGAAATAGGGCTCGACATGCAGCCACACGGTGCCGGAAGTGGGCGTGTACTTCATTGCATTGTCCAGCAAGTTCGAAACGACGTGCTGCACCTTGTACCAATCGAAAGGAAACGCAGGCAATTTTTCGTCGGGGAAAAAGTAAAACGCGACTGCCTTGTCCTGAAAGCGCTGCACCCAGAATTCGGCGATTTCCCGCAGGCATGCATTGATGTCGGCAACTTCGTACTCGATTTCATAACGATCGACTTCCAGCGTGGCGTAAGTCAGAACATTCTGGATGAAGTTGGTCAACCGCACGCCGTTGTCCTGCATTTCAGCCAGCACTTCCAGCTGCTGTGGCGTCAGTGGTCCGAGCTTCTCCGTCAACAACAGATGGAGGTACCCACCCATGATCGCAAGTGGTGTTTTCAGTTCGTGAGCGGCCGCAGCTAGTGCGTCCCGGCACGCAGGGCAGTGGTTGTCGTCCGAGAGCAGATCAATCGCCGATTTTGAGGACGCTGCTTTCTCTGGATGCATTGCAATGGGCTCCATCTCGGCGTGCTCGAAAGGGACCATTTACTTATAGCCTATTTATGCGATCAACTAATCCGAGTTGGTTGGCCACAGCCATACTTTCGACAAAACAAGCCCAAAATTTACCACAACTTGCGTCTCAGAGACCGGGAGGTGGGGGGGCAACCTAACGCACGCCCACAGGGGAGTCTCGATGATAGCTCAATCACCACCTTTGTCAATGCAAAACCGTCCTACCCGCCTCTGTCAACGCAACATTGTTGTCATAATGTGAAAATATATGCACAACAACGACGGTAATTTTCTTCTTCTCGACTGCAAATCCTTGCATCTTTTCTCGTCCCGTTTTGAGCCGGCTCTACGAAATCGAACGTTAACCGCTGTGTTTTGGCGGATTGTTGCATACCCAAGTTTGGCTGTTCATGTGCTGTTGATCTGACATAGGAGATTTAAAGTGCGCCGTCCAGTGTCTGTCGCGGAACGCCGAGACTGGGATCGCTTACCCATTTCGATCCCATTCTTTGTGCGCGGCAGAAAATTGACTGGTGAAGAATTCTTGGAATTTGCCACGGCTCTCAACCTGTCTGCGGGCGGCGTACTACTCGCCACCAAACGGTACTTGGAACCAGGCACCCAAATCGCCCTCGAAGTGCCCATTGCCTTGGTTAACAAGGCGCAATTGCCGCATTCGGTCTCACTGCTACACGCAACGGTTTTACGTTGCACTCCCGATCGCCAGTATTTTCTACTGGGACTCCAATTCGGGGAACCGCTTATCGCGGCTCCGTCGGAATTCGAAAAGGACCGGTCTTCTGCGAATCGCTAGGAAAATATCTTCCCTTTAGTGCAAGTTCTTGCAGCTTTTTAACATATTACCGTCTCACCTGCTCGGAATAGCGGTCAAAAAAGATAGAATATGATAAATTAAGTTGCTAAGGATAAGTAACTTACACGGATTATGCGCAGAAGTTTGCACCGGGCGGAAGCGTGGCCAGAAGAATGCAAACGATTTACACATCGCAAGCCACTTTGAACTAGTAGACCAGTGAGGACTACACCATGCCGTCATCTGTCACCGCGGACTTTGAAGGGGTCATGGCAGCCCAGCAACTACCCCCGGCATCGGTCATCTTTGGACAGACCGCCGCGATGCGCGAGGTACGCCAGAAACTGGAACGCGTCGCCGGGGCTAACCTCTCCATCCTGATTACTGGGGAGAGCGGGACGGGGAAAGACATTATCGCCCGCCTGCTGCACATCTACTCTCCCTGGGCCGGCGGACCGTTCGTGAAGGTGAATTGCCCGGCCATCCCTGGGTCTTTGCTGGAAAGCGAGCTGTTTGGTTATGAGAGGGGGGCCTTCACGGGTGCACTTGGAACCAAGCCCGGACGCGTCGAGATGGCACACCGTGGCACCCTGTTCCTGGATGAGATCTCCGAGCTCGATCCCGCGCTGCAGGCTAAGCTACTGCAACTATTGCAGGACGGCCAGTTCAGTCGCATTGGCTCCCAGGAAGACAAGCGAGTGGAAGTCCGGGTGGTCAGTGCCACCAATAGGGAGTTGCAACAGGAAATTGATGTGGGCAACTTTCGCCATGATCTCTTCTACCGGATCGCAGCCATGATCATTCACCTGCCCCCCTTGCGGGAGCGGGCCATCGACATTCCGATGCTATGCGAATACCTTTTGCAGTATTACAATGGTAAACTCAATGGGCGCGCGCCGGTGCTCCGTCCGGCACTATTGGCGAAAATGCAGCGGCACTCCTGGCCAGGGAACATTCGTCAGCTCGAGAACTTGATCAAACGTTATGTGGTGATGGGCACCGATGACGTAATCATGAGTGAGTTGCTGCAGGCTAGTGATCGCGATACATTCCCCGATCTTACATTTGAGGGGCCGGTTTCACTGAAGAAGCTGACAAAACAAACGGTGCGCAACTTCGAGGCGCGCATCATTCTGAGCGCGTTACATGCAAACAACTGGAACCGGAAGAAGGCTGCCCGGGCGGTGGGTATCAGCTATCGCGCACTGTTGTACAAGCTAAAGGATGTCGGCATTCCCCAGCGTCGCCCGGCGGCTCCGGCGCTGCGGGTGGACGATGACAAGGCGGAGTAAAACCCAGACCGTGGATGGAAGGTGACCTGAATGGACTTGCAGAGAAGCAGAGTTGAAATCCTCGCGATCGTTTTGCTGAAGTGGGCGCTGCTGCTCGGAGTTGTGACCGGCGTGGCCATGGCGCAAGAGACTGGAAACTCCCCCGAGATCAATGCCGCGAAATCGGGCGCACCGAAGGCGGCGGCAGCCGTTCGTCCGGATTCATACGTAATTGGGGCTGAGGATACGCTGACGATTTACGTTTGGAAAGAGCCAGACATGTCGAAGACGATACCGGTCCGTCCCGATGGGATGATTTCATTGCCGCTGATCGGGGAAATCAAGGCCGCAGGCTACACTCCCGTCCAACTGCAGGATGTACTCGCCGAATCAATGAAGAAGATGATCTCGGACCCGCAGGTGACGGTGGTCGTCGAGAAAATCGGCAGCCTTAACTTCAATATCGTTGGGGAAGTCGGACATCCGGGATACTTTCCACTGACCCGCCGCATGACTGTGCTGGACGCGATCGCGATGGCCGGCGGCTTCAAGGATTTCGCCAAGACCAAGAAAGTTTACGTGCTGCGGACTGCTGCGAACGGCACACAGGAGCGCCTGCCGTTCAATTACAAACAGGTCATTAAAGGTCAGAATCCGCAGCAGAACATCGAATTGCAGCCGCGGGACACGATCGTCGTTCCCTAACAGAGAGGCTATGATGACACGTTGGGTTGTGCCAGTCCTGCTGCTTTTGGGAATCTTATGCGGTACGTGTGCCTGGGCACAAAATGATACCGAGGGACAGGATACGGGCGCGCCGACTCAACCCGGCCCGAAGCCGGCGTACACCTATCCGGACGCGGCCCCATCGTTGGACTTTCTCACCCAGTCGGTGGAAAACAGCAGTCTTACGCTGGGACTTGGCGCAGGATTTTCCTATGACAGTAACGCCTATTCAACGGGTACGGCCACGAATCAAAATTTTTGGCTGTTTCACGTCACGCCCAGCATAAAGATCCAGCAGTTTCGACCGAAACTGTCGTGGAATGTGTATTACGCTCCGGGCTTTCAAGAATACAGCTATACTCAGAAATCCTTCGGATCTTCAAATGGCAACAATCTGTTCTCGCAGCGGGCAAGCGCTGGATTTATCTGGCAGATGTCTCCGCATTGGCAGCTCCAGGCGAATGAGGCCTACACGTTTTCTGCCAACCCGTTCGACAGTTATCTGACTACGCCAGGGACACCGACGATGAACAATCCCAACCCGGTGACCTATTATCCGCTGACGCAGTACACGCTGAACAATGCGTTGTTGACGCTCACCGACCAACTGACGAAGGTGGACACGCTGTCCTTTACCGGTACCGAGAGTCTGCGCAACACGTCCACTTACAATTTGTTAACCACCGTTCCGTTCTACAACTTGGTTTCTTACGGTGGGCGGGCATCGTACTCTCATCGTTTTTCGCCGCGGCTCTCGTTGGGCGCAGATTACGACTACAACAGCCTCGATTTTGGGAATGGACAACAGCGTTCCGGCACCCAGACGATATCGATGACCGCGGACTACCTAATCCGTCCGAATATGTCTATTTCAGGCTGGGTTGGACCGGAGTACACGGGAACCAAAACTACCGTGTTCATTCCGATCCTCAACCAAACCTTCATCACTCACGACTCGATGTGGAGCACCTCGGCGGGTGCGAGTTTTGCGTGGCACGGGCGGCGCGACTCGATTACCGCCGGCTTCGCCAGGCAAGTGTCGGATGGCGGGGGCATACTTGCCACCACGCAGGTGAATTCGGTAAACGGCAGCTATCGCCGAATGTTCACCCAGAAAATGGATCTGACGGTGGGGCTGCGCTACTTCCATGACGTTTCCACGACGGCGTCAAGCCGCTCGTTCGACAACTTTAATGCCAACGCCAGCCTCAACTATAAGCTCACAAGATCGCTGACAGCGTCGGCTCAGTATAGCTACCTGAAGATGAACCAATCGACCGCGATACTTTTGGGCACGAACAACTACAATGCCAACATGGTTGGAGTTACAGTCAATTACACTTGGAATCACCCACTTGGACGGTAAATCATGACGGAAGAATTTAACGACCAGAAATCGATGCGTGGAATGGACGAGTACTGGGCCATGGTGGTCCGCCGCCGTTGGTGGATCATTGGTCCGCTCTTTTTGGGTTGGCTGATTGTGTTTGCGTCGGCGTGGATTATTCCTCCGAAGTACACATCGGAAGCCGTAATCCTGGTCGAGCAGCAGAAGGTGCCCGAGAAGTTTGTGATGCCGAACGTGCAGGTAGATTTGCAGGAGCGCCTGCAATCGATCACCAACCAGGTACTCAGCCGGTCGCGGTTATTGAAGATCATCGGTGATCTGCATCTGTACCAAGGCCTGTTCTTCAGCACCCCGGACGACCAGATTCTCCAGATGCGCAAAGACATCAAGCTGGATCTCATCCAGACTCCAACCGTCCCCGGCAAACCGTCAACGTTGACCGCGTTCAAGGTGTCTTTCGTCGCCGACAAGCCGCAGATCGCGCAGCAGGTCAACACCCAGCTGGCCTCGCTGTTTATCGACGAAAATGTACGCGCCAGCCAGGAGCAGTCGCAGAGCACAACCAACTTTCTCGACTCGCAACTGACCGCGGCGGGCGCGGCCCTGGCTGCTCAGGAAAAGAAAATGCGGGAGTACGAGGCTTCGCACATGGGCGAGTTGCCGGACCAGTTGCAGAGCAACCTGGCGATACTGAGCGGAGCGCAGGGACAACTGCAGGCGTCGGTCGATGCCCGGGATAAGGCCTTGCAGCAACAGGCTTACCTGAGCTCGCTGGCTACTCAATACGATGCGATGGGCGTGACGGAAACAACTGCCGCGACTCCCGAGACGACCGCTCGGCAATTAGAAATGATGCGGGCAGACTTGGCTAACTTGGAGGCCAAATACACACCCGACCATCCTGACGTTAAGAAGCAGAAGGACACCATCGCGAAGATGGAGCAGATGCAAAGGGACACGCAGGATACCAAGTCCGGCGAGGCCGCCAACGACGTCGAAAAGTCGTCACCTGCTCAGGTCGCGGCCATGACTCCGGTAATGCAGATCCAGAGCCAGTTGAAAGCCAACAAGCTCGAGATCCAGTCCCGTGAAGCGATGATTGGCCGCCTGGAAGCAAAGGTGAATCAGTACCAGGCGCGATTGAATGCCACGCCGGGCCGGCAGCAGGAACTGTCCGACATCATGCGCAACTACGATGAGTCGAAGAAAAGCTACGACGACTTGTTGGGTAAAACCATGTCGTCTTCACTGGCGACTAACCTTAACAAGCAGCAACAGGGCGATCAATTCCGCATCATCGATCCTCCCAGCCTGCCGGAGAAGGCGTCGTTTCCAGATCGCTTTAGATTTTCTCTTGCAGGATTGGGCGTAGGCCTGGCGCTGGCGTTCTTGTTTGGAGTGGGTACTGAGTTCGTCGACGATCGTATTCGCAGCGAGGCAGACCTGATCGAAGCCAGCATCCTGCCGGTACTGGCGGAAATTCCGCCACTGCCAACGGACGGGGAGATCGCAGCGCAACGGTGGAAGCCTTGGATCGCGGTCGCCGCTGCCATCCTGGTCGCCATCATTATCCCGACAGGGATCTGGTACGCCTACTTCTGGGGATAGGGCATGTATAAACAATTCTTCGGGCTGAGCAAGAATCCGTTCGAGATCAGCCCGGATCCATACTTTTATCATGCGACGCCCCGGCATAATGAGGCCTTAGCCAATTTGCATTATGGCGTGGGTCGCAGAAAAGGCTTCATCGTGATCACCGGAGAGGTGGGCACGGGGAAGACGCTGCTGGTGCGCTGCCTGCTGGCGGAGTTACGGAAGAACAACATCGCCTTTGGCTATGTGTTCAATCCGCTGCTATCGACCACCGAGTTCTTCCAGTACATCATGGCGGACCTCGGACTGCAGTACAGCGGACGCAGCAAAACGGAAATGCTGCTCGACCTCAATCGCTTCCTGATTCAGCGTCATGCCCGCGGCTTGATCACGGCCCTGGTGGTGGACGAAGCCCAGGCCTTACGACCCGAGTTGCTCGAGGAAATCCGGCTGCTCACCAACCTGGAAACCTCGCAGCAGAAGTTGCTTCAGATCGTATTGATGGGACAGCCCGAGTTGGAAGGGGTCTTGGACTCGCCCAGCTTGCGCCAACTCAAACAGCGCGTTTCCCTGCGCTGCCAACTGCTGCCGCTCGATGAAGAGCAAACTCGCGGCTACGTCCTCTCGCGCCTGGAACGGGCGGGAGCGAAGCCCGAACCGCCGATCTTCGAACCCGAGGCTCTGAACAAAGTCTTCGAATATTCGCGCGGCATTCCACGCATCATCAATAACCTTTGCGAAAATGGCATGGTTAACGCATTTGCCCGTGAGCAGCGCAACGTCACCGCTGAGATGATCACCGAGGTGGCCGCCGATTTCCGTTTGACCGGATCCATCTCTACCCCTGAAGAACCAGTCGGGGCCAATGCCGTTCAACAACAGGAAAATAACGAAAGCGTGTTGCGCTCGCTGTTTCGATTGCTACGCACCATGGACAGTAACCAGTCGGTAGAAGAAAAATCCGTTCCGTCCGCTGACGGCAGGAGTGTCTAAAGATGAGTCGATTGTACGATGCATTGCAGAAGTCTCAGGGTGAAGCTCCAAGTGCCTCACCATTGGCCACTCCTACCCAGCCGGACTCCCAGGGCCTCCCGCTCGACGACACGGCCGCTCTCGACTCGCTGGCAACTCAGGCGCCCCCTAACGCGTCGTGGTTGAGTGTGCCCGCAGACCGAATGCTGCATCCTTCACCTACACCGGAACAGCGGCTGATCAGCATCACCAACCCCAACAGTCCGGGCGCGGAAACTTTCCGCGTCTTGAGCACGCGGTTGGCCCACCTTCGGCGTAAGCGTCCATTGAAGAAACTGCTCATCACTAGCGCCGTGGGCGACGAAGGCAAATCGGTGGTCTCCGTTAATCTCGCATTGACTCTCGCCCGCCGGGCCGGAGAGCGTGTGCTTTTGATCGAGGCCGACTTGCGTCGGCCCACCGCTAGTGCACTTCTGGCGTCGTCTCCGTTGCGCGGAATTGCCGAGTGGCACGAACACAAACTCGCTCTGCAAGATGCCTTCTACCAGGTCGAAGGCCTGCCTCTGTGGCTCCTGTCAGCCGGCAAAGGGATTGAAGAGCCCTTGCCATTGCTGGAGTCCGACGCCTTCGCCCAGATGCTGAATGCGGTCTCTGAAGGATTCGACTGGGTGCTGTTGGATTCCACGCCCATGCTCCCGATGGCGGATGCCACTTCCCTGTCGCGCCTGTGCGACGGTGTGCTGGTCGTCGTACGCGAAGGCCACACCCGCAAGCGGACCCTGAACCGCGCGCTCGACTCCATTGAGAAGAGTAAGCAGCTCGGCTTCATCTTCAATGAAGCTTCCACGGTGCAGATTGGTTACGACCGCTATTACGGAGGTTACGGCTACTACGGACAGAAGAAATCCAATGGTGACGAGGGCGCTGACCACGATTCAACGGCCCGTGCATGATTCGATTGTTCAATGCGTACTTTCCGGCGCGCACACTCCTCTTGACGCTGTCGGAAGCGATTTTGGTGACCTCGGGGTTCCTTCTGGCCGTGCTGCTGTCGGCAGGCACCGCGGCCGACGCAAATATCTACCTTCTCTACGAAAATGGTGCCGGGAGGATCGGACTGGTAGTCCTGGTCTTCCTGGTACTGATGTACTACTTTGACCTCTACAACTCTTCCATCCTCACCAACCGTCGCGAGGTAGTCACCCGACTGGTCGGAGTTCTGGGCTGCACCTTCGTGGCGCTGGCGGTGCTGTATTACACCTTCCCCGACGCCAGCCTCGGCGGCACCGTACTGTGGACCGGTGTAGTCATAATCGCCATAGCCATGCCGGTGTGGCGAAGCTGTTTCTTTATTCTCAATCGCTCCGCGCGTTTTGCCGAGAGCACCGCGATCTTCGGAGACGGTCCGCTGGCGGTTCCTCTGATGGACGCGATCTTGCAACGGCCCGAACTGGGGTTGCGCATTGCGGGGTACCTCGGCACTGAATCTCAGGAGCACGGCATTCCGACCGTCGATCCCAACGATTTAGTCGAGTTCGTGAAGCGCGAAGGTATACGCCGAATCATCATCACCATGGGCGACCGGCGAGGCAAGCTTCCCGTCGGAGAGTTGCTCAAGCTGAAGGCCCGCGGCGTCCAGATTCAGGATGCTCCGGAGTATTACGAAACGGTGACCGGAAAGATTCCGTTGGAGTCCCTCAGACTGAGCTGGCTGTTGTTCTCGCCCGGCTTTCACGTCCGGACGCCCCTGCGGATCTACAAGCGGGTATTTTCGTTTTTCTTCGGCGCGCTCGGAGTCATTCTCAGTTCGCCGCTCATGGCACTCTCAGCCCTTGCCATACGGCTGGACTCGGCGGGCCCGGTCATTTTTCGCCAGGAGCGCGTCGGCCAGTTCGGAGTTCCGTTCACGGTCTTTAAGTTCCGCACCATGTACGTGAGCGACGGCGCGAAACCGGCGCCGAAAGCCGCGGACGATCCTACCAGCAACCACATCGGTACCCCAGCGCAATTTGACGATCCGCGCATTACCCGGGTCGGCAAATGGTTGCGACGCACTCGGCTCGACGAATTGCCGCAGCTCTTCAATATTGTGAAGGGAGACATCTCGTTTGTCGGGCCCCGCCCGGTCCCCCCCCACGAAGAGGAACAATGCGCGGCGGTCATTCCGTTTTACAAGGAGCGCTGGCTGATCAAGCCGGGTGCCACGGGATGGGCGCAGATCAATCGCGGTTACAACGCCACCATCGAAGACCACAAGGACAAGCTGGCCTACGATCTCTTCTATATCAAGAACGTCTCCATCGGTCTCGACATCTACATTCTCTTCGCGACTTTCAAGATCCTATTGCTGGGCCGAGGCGGTCGCTAGGCCCTTGGACGTTCCGAAACGGGATTGCGTCCGATAACCAGTACCCCTCCCCCTCCCCTATGCTCGTAAAATCTTGAAAACACAGGGGGCGAAAGGCGAAAGTCCCCGCAAAATATTGAGCCCGTGATGGTTATCGGCAAAATATTCATAACAAAGAGCTTAGCTGGCGTGGCAGCCAGGGACACTTATCCCTAGGCTGAGTGTTGCACTTATGAATTGTGGAGGGAAGGAAAAAATGCAGGGCGAAAAAACTTTAGTAACCTGGCGGTGGCAGAAATGTAACGTCAATCCAGACAGAGAACCGCGCTGTCCTCACACCGCGGGCGGGTAGAGGTACTTCTGGAAGTCGCGGAAGAAGCGGCCGATATCCTCGGCGGGCATGGCGAGGTCCTTTACGGCATCCGATAGCGAGCCCTGATACTTCAGGGCAAGCAACGGGGCAAGCTTTTCCTGGTCGAGTTCCTCCACGCCATCGCTGACGTAGTGTCCCAAGACAGAGTCCAGAAATGCCTGCTGGCGGGCGCCGAAATTCGCGTGGATCGGCACCTTGGCCAAGGCGGCCCGTTCTTCGCGGGTCTTCGGCGGGAGGGCGTAGGCGACGAAGGCGAGCACGTCAAAGAGGTCGCTGTTCTCGGCGTCGATGATCTTCTGCATCTCCGCCAGTTGCTCGTGGCCGAAGTTCGCTTCGGCGAGCCGGTCCAACAGACGGCGGCGCGTCCTCGGGTCGCTCCAGATGCGGCGCAGTTCGTCTTCGTCCTTGAAGAACTCGGGCAGCTTGCCAAACAGCAGTTCCATGAACTGCTGCGCCGACATCGGCGTGCCGTCGGGATGCCAGAACGTTGTGCAAACCATCTGCTGGATGTTGCGGGCCTTGCCGTCGGCGAGCTTTACCCTGGCGATCTTCTTTTTCTCGCAGACGCAGGGGTGCTGGCCGCAGACCTCGCACGGCTCTTGCGGACACTCACAGGGCCGTTGGCCGCAAACCGGGCAAGGCTTGGGCGGCGTCTTCACGCACTGGCAGGGATAGAGGCCGCATTTCGGGCAAAGCTCCGGTTCCTGCGGCGGACCGTCCCAGTCCTCGTCGATGAAGTGCTCATGCGCCTTCACGAAGTCGTAGATGGTGAAGTAGTCCTTGCCGTCGTAGAGGCGGGTGCCGCGCCCGATGATCTGCTTGAACTCGATCATGGACTTGATGGGCCGCATGAGCACGATGTTGCGGATGTTGCGGGCATCCACGCCGGTAGAGAGCTTCTGCGAGGTGGTGAGGATGGTGGGGACGGTCTTTTCGTTGTCCTGAAAGTCGCGCAGGTATTGCTCGCCGAGCGCTCCGTCGTTGGCGGTGACGCGGTGACAGTAGTTGGGGTCGGCGCTGGTCTTGATCTGGTTGATGAGGTCGCGGACGAGAAGCGCGTGGTCCTGTCTGGCACAGAAGACGAGCGTCTTTCCCCGCTGGTCGATCTGTTCCATAAACGTCTTTACGCGGTGGGCCTCGCGCTCCCTAATCTCGAGGAGCTTGTTGAAGTCGTTTTCGGTATAGACCTTACCGCCCTCGATTTCGCCTTCCACCAGCTCGTCATCGGAGGCGATCACGTATTCATCCAGGTTGCTGGCGAACTGTTTGACGCGGAACGGCGTCAGATAGCCGTCGTTGATGCCCTCTTTCAGCGAGTAGATAAAAACGGGATCGCCAAAGTAGCGATAGGTGTCGGCGTTCTCCTCACGCTTGGGGGTGGCGGTAAGGCCAAGCTGCACGGCGGGCTTGAAGTACTCCATGATGCCGCGCCAGTTGCTTTCGTCGTTGGCCCCGCCGCGATGGCACTCGTCAATGACGATGAAGTCGAAGAAGTCGGGCGGGTAGTCGCCGAAATAGGGCGAGGGCTTGCCGTCCTTCACCGGGCCGCTCATGAAGGTCTGGAAGATGGTGAAAAAGACGCTGGCGTTCTTGGGGACCTTTCCCTTTTTGCTGATTTCCTCGGGCTTGATGCGGACCATAGCGTCCTCGGGGAACGCGGAGAAGGCGTTATAGGCCTGGTCGGCGAGGATGTTGCGGTCGGCGAGAAAGAGGATGCGGGGGCG
>DATBZX010000186.1:0-6974 GCA_036512955.1 Terriglobales bacterium | reverse complement strand
GAGATCACGGACTGGACCCAATTGCCAATCCGTTTTTCGCGGACCTGCTGTTTCACCTGTTCGATTCCGCCGAGCTCGATCCGCGCCGCACGGTGCGCCTCCTGCGGCGACATGCCTGAACAAAGCTTTTCCTCGGTGAGCATTTCGAGGTGCGACTGAACCTCTTGGTCGAGGTCCATCTCCACACGACGTGACAAAAAGAGATTTCGCAGGAAACTCCGGACTCTCACAAGGAGCGGCATGCCAAACACCTCTCTACGATGCTTCCAAAGCTTGAGCGATCGCCCAAGAAATAAGGCCCCATCGCTTGGTTTCGACGTCGAGTTGCTTCCCTCCAGCCTTGGTCAAACGGTAGAATTTCGCGCGGCGGTTGTTCTCGGAGTCTCCCCAAAAGGCGGAAATCCAACCCTCTTCTTCCATTCGGTGTAGAGCGGGAAAGAGCGACCCTGGCTTAACGACAAAAGTGCCGCCCGTGATTTGTTGGATTCTCCGTGAGATTCCCAACCCGTGCATCTCTCCAACGACAAGCGACTTTAGAATCAGCAGGTCCAAAGTTCCTTGCAGAAGGGTTGTTGGCTTAGAGTTCAAAAGTCAGCTCCTATCGATATTCTGTAGGAATAGTATTGGCCACATATAGAGTGTCAATAGGAAGCAAGCCAGCTGGATGGGTGATCTCACAGCCATGCCCAATCTTTCGATGAGCGAGCCACGCATGGATCATGAAACGAGTACTTTGACTGGGAACGTGCTGATGAGCCCCGAGTGGCGGGCAACCCGGCAGCTATGCCTTCAGATGGTCCCGACAAACCCAATTTCCGGAAGTTCAAGAAGGCTATCAAAATCCGATATAGTTGAGGTACGCAGCCGTACGTTAGGGGCCCGTCGCAAGGGTGGGAACCATGCCATGCCCTCGCCGGAACTTCCTGAAAGCAGCCGGAACTGCTGCTGGCACCGCACTGCTATTACCACCGGGCCTCTTGAGTCAGTCGGCCATGACTGGCGAGAACGGAGCCTCTTTGCCGAGCGAGGCTGCAGCCGATTATGCCCTCGTGATTGCCATCGAGCCCATCGAGCTCGCCCCAAACCGCACCATCTCTGTCACCACATATAACGGACAGTTCCCCGGACCGCTGCTTCGCCTGAAAGAAGGTGGGCGCGTCACGATTAACATTCGCGATGAGACGGATACGCCGGAGCAATTGCACTGGCACGGCCAGTTCCTTTCAACTGATGTCGATGGACCGGCCGAAGAGGGCACACCTTTCATCCCGCCGCACGGCAGCCGCAGAATTTCCTTTGTGCCGAGGCCCTCGGATTTTCGCTCTTATGACACCCATGTCCGCGCGGCGCGAACCTGTCGGCGGGCCAATACAGCGGGCTGGTCGGACCGGTTTACCTCGAACCGAAGCAGCACGCCGGAAATTATGACCGCGTGGTGTTCCTTGCGCTGAAAGAGTTGCAGCAGCCCACCTTGAGCCGCAGCGGTGATATGGCGATGGACTTCCTCACGCCCTCGCAAACAGTTGCGCAACTCAAGGACAGTGGCGAGAGCAGGATGAAGGCCTCGCTCGCCAAAGTCACACCGCACGGCTACGAAGTTGGCTACGAAGCCTTCACCATCAACGGGCGCATGCTCGGTCACGGCGAGCGTGTCCTGTTTCACATTCTGCATGGCAGCGCCACCGAGAATTCGCAGTCTTGCACTTCCGGGCCACAGCTTCCGCGTGATCGCAATGGATGGCAACTCTCTGCCGAAACCAGTTCGTGTGCCTGGGCTTTGGTTGAGAACGGTGGAGCGGATTTCCGCGATCGTCGAAATGAACCACATTCTGGGTCTTGGATCATGGGAGACCTGGCCGACGACGACCGTCACCACGGCATGGGCATCGTGGTCGAGTACGCCGGTTACAAGGGCAAGCCACAGTGGACCTCCGACCGTTCGCGAGGGTTTACCTGGCGCTGGCGGCCCTGCTCAACAAAGAGGATCTTCGGCGGCGATATGGGCTCTGTCTTTTTGCTGGTGAACAATCGCGGCGCTGTAAGGGTTCGGCCTTCTTTCTGAGAATACCTTGTCTGACAACGCCGAGACTCTCGATCGCCAGCATGCTGCAGTTCCGCAGACACACCGGCAGTCATCAACTACTTTGCTTCAGCATTGTCATGCACGTTGGCCTTGTGGACGGCCGCATTCACCGCCGCAAGAAATGCGTCCGTCTCTGCTGGAGCGTGCACGTCGCCGGCCAGCGTTTCACGGAAGGAAACATTCTTTCCGTAGCACGCAACCGTGGAGTCATTGTCCTGCCGGATCACGGCGCCATCCACGGCGACTCCGACAAAGAGGCCTTTGGTACGCGAGTAGCTCAATGCCTCCGTGTTCATCTTCCAGTCGGTGCCTGCCGAGGCATGCCTTCCAACCGGACCCGCCGTGGCTGATGCCTCACCAGTGAGTTCAAACTTACTCGAGAGCAGCCCTTGCACACCCTTGTCATTCATGAACAACATGATGAGATCGACTGACTGGGCGCCAGCCTGGAAGCCAAAATTACCTCCACCGATCGAAATGAATGCCGGGGCACTCCAACCATGGGCAGTTCGGCAGGTAACCACGCCACGTCCATGCTCGCCACCGACGACAAATCCGCCCTTCGCCATATCTGGAACGACGGCAATACACTTGGCACCATTCAGCACTTCCTCCGGGATGCCTTTATCGGGCGCGGCCATGATTTCATTCATAACCTGGCCGGCCGCTTGTAAGCGCGCACTGGTGTCTTGCTGCCCCGGACCAGCGATAAGCGCAAAGCTACGCACTACATCGTGAAAATAGAGATTGGGGGCGTGACCGGATTAGTGGCACCAGTGCTGGGAAAGCAGCCTCCAGATAGCCACGTTTGGATTCTGCAAGGCGAGGCTCCAGCGTTTGTCCGGTCAAGAGGCCCTCTTTTTTCGGGAGGCCCGACTTGGCAGATTGAGCTGGAGAGCCCGACCTGGCCAGATCGGGCTGACGGACATTAGGACTATCAAGCAGGCTGATGCAGGCATTGCGGATTTGGGGTCCGTCCTGGAGCGACCATTGTTTGGGGAAAGTTCGGGCTTTGAGCAACAGGCAAATCCGTTGGTGCCGGAACACTGATCATGATTGTTCTAATCTTGCATCGCTGCGGCGACTCCGGCGTTTGTATCTTCCGTATCCGGATAACCCCTGACTTCCGCGCGGGCTGCTCGAAGGGTCGTAACACCTTTCCCGTGACTGTCGAGGGCGAGGCGGGAAGAAAGTTTTTCCACCTCACTGAAGTTCCATACTCCGATGACAATTGACACTTCCGGGAGCCGGGCCCGAACTCTCTTGTACAGGGTCCGGGCATATGTGAGCGCGAAAGGCGGCAAGGCCGACAAGACAACGTAATCGGGATTCTCGTTCCCTATCTGTTCCAACATCTCCGCTGTTGTTCCAAGGGCGATGCACTGTGCCTCGTGTCCGCTGCGTTCGAGTAGTTGCGCTAACATCGTTCCGATAATTTCATCCGCTTCGTCTCGCACGGGAACGCAAACCACCTTGGAACGAAGCGCGATTGCTCTCTGGGTGGCAGCGTTTTCCGGGTCATGATCACCTGCTTCCACGACCGGCATTTCCCTCACCTCAGCGCACTTTTCATCCAGCTCTTCGACTAACTCTCTTGTGCTCTGACAGATGAATCGTTCGACGGCTTCGTCGAGGTCGTTCTGGTGCCGGTCCTGCTCGGCCAGAGCAAGTGCCGGAATCACAACCGAGTCATACAGCTCTAAAAGTGACGACCCCTCGAGATGCTGCTCCAGAACTTGGCGTGCCTCCCGATGATCGCCGGCAAGCAGCCGTTGATAGAACTGCGCTTCCGGAGTCAACACAGGCTCGTCGCCGAGCAAAATATGCAAGAACTCCAGTTGCGGAACGTATCGACCTAACACCACCAGACAAACCGTGAGTGGGGTCGAGAGCACAAGTCCAACCGGGCCCCACAGGAGTGTCCAAAACACCGCCGCAACCAGGATAGCCAATGAGGAAATGCCGGTGTGAGCGCCATATAGCATCGGCTCCAGAAAGTTCGCAACTATGATCTCGATCACGAGGAACAGGCCGATGACCATCAAGGAGCGGGCCCATCCATCGAAAACAGCCAGAGAGAGAACCGTTGGCAAGAGAGCGCCAATGGGAGGCCCCACATAAGGCAAGAATCGCAAAACCGCAGCAATGACTCCCCATAACAAAGCGTTGGGTAAGCCAATAAAGTGGAGCCCTATCCCTACAACTAATCCATAGGCTGCATTCACGAGGAACTGCAAGAGGAGGTATTTGCTGATTCGATGGCTCGCGTCATCCAAAGCCTGAGTCATCAAGTTCAGGTGGCCGTGCCCAACCAAACGAATGAACCGGTTTCTCAGATCCTCTCTTCGCAGAAGCATGAAAACTGTGAAGACCAGCACAATTCCTGCAACACCGACAGTGCCCAGCCAACCATACAGAAACTCCCATGGACCATTAGGGGCCTGCACCACTTGCACATCGACGGGTTTATTGCCTGCAGGTTCAGACACGCTAAGCGGTTTGTGCTGGTGGGCCGTCGGCGCCGTGGCCGATGGTGCTTCGACCACTTCCCTACTCAGTTCGTTGACAGCTTCCGTCGCTCTCACGAGCGCGGCGCGGTTACTCCCGCGGACTGATTCGACTTTCTTCTGGATATTCGCTTTGTAGTTGGGAAGTTGGTTTGTTACGTCTACCAACTGATTGGTGACCGCTACCCCGATCGAGCCTACGACTGTCATGGCGACAACAACGACGAACAACACAGAGATTGCGCGGGGTAATTGAGCCTTTTCCAGCCCCCTAACGAGCGGCGACAGGAGAAAACTGAAGAGTATGGCCAACGCGAACGGAACCAAAACGACCCTGGCAAAATAGAGTGTCGCGATTACTACGACTCCGGCCGTCAGAGCGACGAGTTGTGAGACTTCGGAACTGGAACGACGATAAGCCATTTGGAACCCCTCGCAAATCGACGCACACTACCGCAAAAAGGGGGCCGGACTATTGAAGAACTGGGGATTGATCCTCTATCTATATAGTCGAGCTACAGCCGAACGCCGTCGCGTTCAATGCCGTCGTCGTTCACGCCTTGGAGAGGGGAGGCCTGTGGGCACGCTCTTTCTCGGGCGGTTCCCCGGGCTCGGCAGGTGGTTCCAGGGTCTTCTTGCCATTGGCAGTCAGCTTCGCGGCTCCTGGAATGGCTATCCCACCGTCATCATTCAGCACAACGCTCAGCAGTGAACTGTGGACACGGAGGTGATGTCCAGTGTCATAGTTGATGAAGCCGAGCTTCCTGAATTTGTTCATGAAGAAGCTGACCCGTGAACGGGTAGTCCCCACCATCTCCGCCAGAGTTTCCTGGCTCAGCTTGGGAACCGCTATTTCGGTCACTACTTCCTCTTTGCCAAAGTGCGCCATCAACAAGAGAATTCGCGCCAGCCGTTTTTCGCTGGAGTTGAAAAGCTGATCGATCAGATCATCCTGATAGCGAACGTTGCGCTTCAACAGATACTTGACAAAGGTGGCCGACAACTTCGGTTCGCGACTCATGGCCAGCATCATTGCCTTCTTCTCGACGTGTAGAAGGACGCAGTCGGTCATGGCCGTTGCCGACGACATGCGCACCAACTGGCCAGCAAGACCGCCTTCTCCGAAGAAATCGTCTTCTCCTAAAATGCCCAGCGTCGCTTCCTTCCCGGCTTCCGATACAACGCTGAGCTGCACCTTCCCTTCCTGGATAAAAAACAGCCCGTCGGAAGGCTCGCCTTGAGCAAAGATCACGTGGTTCTTTTGAAACGGCATCATACGTCTGCCGCTCCCGATGCTCGTCAGGAATGTGTGTGGGTTGAAATTACGTTCTGTTATCGCGATCGTCATTTGCTTCACCGAAAGTCCGTTGCAGCGAGGGGAGATGTCCTCAGTGTCTATTATCGGGAGGACGCAGGAAGTTTCGCTGTTCAATAGCGCTCACTGACAAACAATCACGATGAAGCCAGCCAGGACGTTCGCCCTTCTCCAAGTGCGAAACCCAGATTTCGGCTACGTTGCCGATATTACCGCGAGAGAACAATTCGGGTTAAGCACGCGCCCGCAGAACCGAACTGTAGCGAGCAGGAATTGCACCGGTACAAATCTACAGTCGCATGCGAAGAAATATGGACATCTCCATCATAAGTACGGAGGCCGCCGCCCTGGAGCAGACAATACTCGTCTGCGACGGCTCCAGGGCAACCGACTGCGAGCTTTGGTGTCTTCCAGCGCGACCTGCGATCCTTACAGTTCCAGCAATCTGCCAAAAAAGGAACGATAGCGCTGCAGGGCAACCCGCAGATCCTCTGTGGACACGTTGTCGCTGCTGTCCCACTGCTTTTCCAAGCCCGATCGCTCCTTGGCGAATCCTTCCGCTAGTCGCTGCATCACCGACGCTACAAGCTTGTCTGCGTTTTCGACAGTGCGGCGCGGCTCATCCACGAAACCAGTCTGCAGGTTGCTCCACTGCGATCGGAAATCTTCCATTTCCGATTCAGTAAACAAGGGCATGGGTTCTGACACTGCAGCCGCTTCGTTCAGAGTTCCCGGCGCTCGTGCTTTCACCAGCTCGGGTTCGTCGGGTCGCGTTTGCGCAATGCCTTGGCTCGCCAGGTCGGCAGTCGTAAGCTCCAGTTCTTCTGTCTTTAGTTCACTCATTACGTCACCTGTACCTTTATCAGTCGTTGGTATCTGTGCGAGATCCACTAATCGAGAATGTTGAACGATCGTCGCAGCGGGAGTTTAGAACTATGTACACTCAACTATTGCTGCTGGGGAGTGGTTGTGGTCGTCGATGTGGTGTCCTTCTTCACCTCGGGCGGCGGCGCGGTTGTGGTGGTTGTGGTGTCGGTCTGCTTCACCTTCGGCTGGGGCGTGGTTGTGG
>DATBZX010000185.1:0-6301 GCA_036512955.1 Terriglobales bacterium | reverse complement strand
CTCGATGACGCCATCACCGAGCACCGCCAGGCTCTTCTCGAGCAATATGATGTCCGCAGAGTCCTTGGCGATGTCGACGGCGCTGTCCACCGATATGCCGACATCCGCGGCCTTGAGCGCCGGTCCGTCGTTGATGCCGTCGCCCAAATAGCCGACCACGTGCCCCTTTCGGTGAAGGGCATCGATGATCGACGCCTTCTGGGACGGCGAGACCTTTGCAAACACGGTCGCGGTCTCGGCCAAGTCTGCCAACTGAGCGGGCGACAGCGTCTCCATTTCATGGCCAAGAACGATATGATCCACAGGCAGGCTGACATCGTTACAGATCTTGCGCGTAACGATGTCGTTGTCCCCCGTCAGGATTTTCACCTGCACGCCGCGGGCCTTCAGAGTGGCGATGGCCGCAGCGGCGGTTTCCTTCGGCGGGTCGAGGAACGCGATATAGCCAAGCAATGTGAGGCCGGCCTCGTCCGCGACGGAATACGCTGCCTGCGCTGGCGGCATCTCTTTGAAAGCGACCGCGATCACCCGGAATCCGTCCGCGTTGAGCTTGGCCGTCGTCTCCTTAGCTTGGGCGAAGTGGCTCTCATCGAGGGGGCCGGTCTCGCCGTCGATCGCATAGTACTTGCAAGCCGCGAAAACCTCTTCGACGGCTCCTTTGCATATGAGAATGTGGGCGTCGTCACCTCGCTTAAGAACGACCGACATCCGGCGCCGTTCAAAGTCGAATGGAATCTCATCGATCTTGCTGAACCGTTCGTCGATCCTCAGCTTTTCGTCGAGTTCGACATGTTTCAGGACTGCGACATCAAGCAGGTTCTTGAGGCCGGACTGGTGGAAACTGTTCAGATAGGCATATTCAAGGACCCGCTCCGAGTCGCCGCCCCTGATATCAAGGTGGCGCTTGAGGATAATACGGTCCTGCGTCAGCGTGCCGGTCTTGTCCGTGCACAACACGTCCATCGCCCCGAAGTTCTGGATGGCGTTGAGGCGTTTGACGATGACCTTCTTCCTCGACATCGCCATGGCACCCTTGGCCAGATTGACCGTCACGATCATCGGCAGCATCTCGGGCGTGAGGCCCACCGCCACGGCGACCGCGAAAAGCAGCGCCTCGAACCAATTGCCCTTGGTAAGGCCGTTGATCAGGAACACGAGCGGGGCCATCACCACGATGAAACCGAGCATCAACCAGGTAAACCGGGTGATGCCCTTGTCGAAGCTCGTCAGCACGCGCTGCTCGGCGATCGTGCCCGCCACTTGACCAAAAGCCGTCCGAGCGCCGGTGAGCACGACGACCCCGGAACCAACGCCGCTGACGACAGCACTGCCCATGAAGCAGATGTTCGGCAGATCGAACGGAGTCTCCGCGGTCCCGACGTGGGCAGCCGCGACCTTCTCGAGCGGCATCGCCTCGCCGGTGAGTGTCGACTGGTTGATGAAGAGGTCCTTCGCTGAGATCAACCTCATGTCCGCGGGGATCATGTCGCCGGCTGACAGCAACACGATGTCGCCGGGCACGAGCTGTTCGATTGGCACTTCGACATGGTCTTGCGCTGCGCCAGGTACGTTCCGACGCACGCTCGTGGTGATCAGCACCATCCGTCGCAGCGCGTCGGCGGCTTTGTTCGAACGGTATTCCTGGATGAAACCCAGCGAGATGCTAAGGCCTACCATGACCGCGATCACGATTGCGGCCCGCTGATCGCCCAGGAAGTAGGACGCCGTCGCCAGCGTCAGCAGGAGCAGGTTCAACGGGTTGATAGACCGGCTGACCAGCTCGCCGAGGATCGTATGGCGCTCCTGGTGAGCGACTTCATTCCGTCCCACCGAACGGAGCCGCTCCTCGACCTGGTCGGGTGTGAGGCCGTCCGCGGTGCTGGAAAGTCGCTGCAATGCCTCGTCGGGCGAAAGGAGAGCTACTTCACCCAAGGCTTTTCCGCTCGCGGCCGACCCTTCGGGGGCGTCGGGCGACGGGCGCCGCCCACGAGCAAAGATGGACGTCAGGGCTACTAGGCCGAACTTATTCACGCGAACGTCTCCTTTGCCTAGATAAAGATCACCTGACTGTTTTTTGTATCAGGGCGATGGAAAGGCTATTGCATCTGCGGTTGTAGTTCGAGAGGATTGATTGAGGGCATGATGGTGGCCGGCGCTCGCGGTCTGTATCCGCAGCTTGGCTGACGTAATCACCCCGACGAAACACGCCCGCGATACGCATGTCCGGTTACGGTCGTGGACGGTCCAGACGCCACGTCCGCGTTTCGCCAATTGCCATTTTTGGTAAAAGTGTGAAGACCAATTCGCAACAGGAACCACGGACGGGTGGTTTTATCATGGGAGTCGATCCATGAAATCTGCGTTGCCCTGCATCCTAACGATCAACGGCGGCTCGTCGAGCATCCGGTTCGCGGTGTATGAGGCAGGCAAAGCGCCGCGGCGGCGGTTCGATGGAAAGATCGATCGCATCGGGTTGAGTGGCACGAATTTGATCGTCAACGATCCGGCTGGAAAACCGCAGGTCCCGCGCCGCCTTGCTGCCGCCGACCACCGCACGGCAGTGAATTTTCTGTTGGACTGGCTTGAAGCGCAGCCCGTCTTCGCGTCGGTCAAAGCCGCGGGACACCGCGTGGTGCATGGCATGAAGCATTCCGAACCGGAGCGGGTCACGCCGAAGCTGCTCGCGGAACTGCACCGCATCACGCCGTATGACCCCGATCACCTGCCTCGCGAGATCGGGCTGATCGAAGCGTTCTTGCGGCGGCATCCAAAACTGCCCCAGGTGGCGTGCTTTGACACTGCGTTCCACCGCACCATGCCGCGGGTCGCCAAGTTACTGCCCATCCCGCGGCGCTATGCGGCAAAGGGCGTCGAGCGCTACGGCTTCCACGGCCTGTCCTACGCCTATTTGATGGAGGAACTCAGCCGTGTCGATCCCGCGGCCGCGAAGGGCCGTGTGATCCTCGCGCATCTCGGCAATGGCGCCAGCCTGGCCGCCGTGCGCCACGGTAAAAGCATCGATACCAGCATGGGCTTCACGCCCACGGCAGGATTGGTGATGAGCACCCGCACGGGAGACCTGGATCCCGGCCTAGTTTACTACCTAGCACGCACAGAGCGCATGACCGTAGCGCAATTTCAGCAGATGGTGAACCACGAATCCGGCCTGCTAGGAGTTTCCGGAATTAGCTCCGACCTGCGCGAGTTGCTCGCACGGGAATCCGATGACGTTCGCGCGGCGGAAGCCGTGGCGCTTTTCTGCTATCAGGCCAAAAAATGGATCGGATCTTTCGCTGCTGCTCTTGGCGGTTTGGACACCCTCGTCTTCGCTGGAGGCATCGGTGAAAACGCGCCGCTCATCCGGGGGCGGATATGCGACGGACTCGGCTTTCTCGGCATCGAACTAAGCCAGAAGCGCAATGCGAAGAATTCGCCGTTGATTTCGCTGGATGCCAGTCGCGTCAAGGTGCGGGTCATTCGCACCGACGAGGAGCTCATGATCGCGTCCGTCATCCGCGTCCTCAATCTCGACCCAAGTCGGAAAAGTTAGACCATGAAAACCAACACGCTCACGCCGAAACTGCTCCACAAGATGGATGCCTATTGGCGCGCCGCCAATTACCTATCGGTCGGCCAGATTTATCTTTACGACAATCCGCTGCTGAAGCGGCCGCTGACGCTCCCGGATGTGAAGCACATGCTGCTGGGACACTGGGGCACGACCCCTGGGCAGAACTTCATCTATGTGCATTTGAACAGGGTCATCAAAAAATACGACCTTGACATGATTTACGTCTCCGGCCCCGGACACGGCGGCCCGGCCGTCGTCGGCAACACTTATCTCGAGGGCACTTACAGTGAGATCTATCCCAATATCAGCCAGGATGAGGCCGGGCTTCGGAAGCTCTTTCTCCAGTTTTCGTTTCCCGGAGGAATTCCCAGCCACGCATCTCCCGAGTGCCCGGGCTCGATCCACGAGGGCGGCGAGTTGGGCTATTCGCTCAGCCATTCGTTCGGGGCGGTGTTCGACAATCCCAATCTCGTCGTTGCCTGCGTCATCGGCGATGGCGAGGCGGAGACGGGTCCGCTGGCCACCGCATGGCATTCCAACAAGTTCCTCGATCCAGTGACCGACGGCGCGGTGCTGCCGATCCTGCATCTCAACGGCTACAAGATTGCCAACCCGACCCTCCTCGCCCGCATCACCCGCGAGGAATTGGAACAGTTGCTCCGCGGCTACGGGTGGACGCCCTACTTCGTCGAGGGTCACGAGCCCGGGCTGATGCATGAGGCCATGGCCGCGACGCTTGACACGGCGGTGGAGCAGATCAAGAAAATCCAGCAGGACGCACGCGTCCACGGCAACTTCGCGCGTCCGCGCTGGCCGATGATCGTCTTCAATTCACCCAAGGGTTGGACGGGGCCGAAAGTGGTCGATGGCCTGCAGGTTGAAGGCACTTTCCGTTCGCACCAGGTGCCGCTCTCCGACCCGGCCACCCATCCCGAACACCTCAAGCTGTTGGAAGACTGGCTGAGGAGCTACCGGCCGGAGGAACTCTTCGATGAGCAGGGCCGCCTGAAACCCGAACTGGCCGAACTTGCGCCCAATGGTGATCGACGCATGGGCGCGAATCCCCACGCTAATGGCGGCATTCTGCTCCGCGACCTACGGATGCCGGATTTCCGCGACTACGCGGTCGACGTGCCCTCACCGGGGGTGCGCGGCATCGGCGACACACATGTGCTCGGGCGTTTTCTGCGCGATGTGGCGAAGCTGAACAATGAGCAGCGGAATTTCCGGGTCTTTGGCCCTGACGAGACGCTCTCCAACGGCCTGGAAGCTCTCTTTGAAGTGACCAAACGCCAATGGGACGCCGCGACCGTGCCAAACGACGAATTTCTCGCGCCCACTGGACGCGTGATGGAAATGCTCAGCGAGCACCAGTGCGAGGGCTGGCTCGAGGGCTACCTGCTCACTGGGCGGCACGGGTTATTTAATTGCTACGAGGCGTTCATCCACATCGTCGATTCGATGTTCAACCAGCACGCCAAGTGGCTGAAGGTTACGTCGCACCTACCGTGGCGGCGGAAGATCGCCTCGTTAAACTACCTGCTGGCCTCGCATGTCTGGCGCCAGGATCACAACGGCTTCACACACCAAGATCCTGGTTTCATCGACCACGTCGTGAACAAGAAGGCCGAGGTCGTGCGTGTTTACCTTCCGCCCGACGCCAACTGCCTGCTGTCGGTGATGGACCACTGCCTGCGCAGCCGCCATTACGTCAACGTCGTGATCGCGGGCAAACACCCGGCGCCGCAGTGGCTGACGATGGACGCCGCCGTCAAGCACTGCACCGAGGGCATTGGTATCTGGCCGTGGGCCAGCAACGACCAGGACATTGCACCCGACGTGGTCATGGCCTGCTGTGGCGACGTGCCCACGCTGGAGACGCTCGCCGCCGTCTCCATTATGCGCGAGCATCTGCCCGACCTGAAAATCCGGGTGGTCAACGTCGTCGACCTCATGAAGCTGCAGCCGCAAACCGAGCACCCGCACGGGTTGAGCGACATGGATTTCGACGAGCTCTTCACCAAGGACAAGCCGATCATCTTCGCCTTCCATGCCTACCCGTGGTTGATCCACCGGCTGACCTATCGCCGCACCAACCACGACAACATCCACGTTCGCGGCTACAAGGAAGAGGGCACCATCACCACACCCTTCGACATGACGGTGCTGAACGATCTGGACCGCTTCCATCTCGTGATGGACACCATCGACCGCCTGCCGCAGACCGGCGACAGGGGCATCTACCTGAAGCAGCAGCTCAAGGACAAGCTCATCGAGCACAAGCAGTACATCGACAAGCACGGCGAGGACCTGCCGGAAATCCGAAACTGGCAGTGGGGCGCAAAAAAGTGATCGGCATGCCGAGTGTGCTTTCGCGCCTTTACCTGGTTCGACACGGCGAAACGGCTTGGTCACTTTCCGGCCAGCATACGGGTCGAACCGACATTCCGCTTAACGAAAAAGGCGAACAGGACGCCCGCAAGCTGGCAGAACGGCTCCGCGCCGTAAGGTTCAGCCGCGTGTTCACCAGTCCGCTACAGCGCGCACGGCGAACATGTGAGTTGGCCGGGTTGGGAGATGTTGCGGAAATCGAACCGGACCTAGTGGAATGGGATTACGGCGACTACGAGGGACAGTTCTCGATAGATACTCGCAAGAGGCGGCCAGACTGGAATCTCTATCGAGACGGAGGTCCGGGCGGCGAATCGCCCGCCCAAGTTTCCGAACGCG